>LVBO01000307.1 GCA_001604435.1 Synergistales bacterium Syner_01 | reverse complement strand
GGGCTGCGGGTAGATCGCGCCCGTGTCGACGACGGACTTGATCAGCGGAATCTGCATCGCGCAGTTCGTGGAGAAGAACGCCGTGTCCTTGCCGTACTTCGCGACCATCTTCGGCACGTCCTCGAGGATGAACTGCTGCGCGCCGGGAAGGCCGGAGTCGCCGGTGGGATCCGGAGCGGTCGCGTCGACGAACTCGAGACCGATTTCCGCGCACTTCTTCTTCATGAGCTCTCTGCGGGAGGAAAGAAGAACCTGCGACATATGGCGAGGGAAGGAATAATGAACAAAGACCTTTGCGCCGAGTTTCTGCGCCTGCAGAGGAATCGTGTTGCCCATCGCGAGTTCGTCGGGCATCAGGATGAGCTGCGCTCTTTCGGCCACATCGGGGGGATTCTCCTGCGGGGTGCTGTAGACGATGAAGACATCGTCCCGGGTCTCGAGGAGCTTGTCGACCGCGGCGTTCGTTCCGGGAACAGCCTGGTTGATTATAAGCGCCTTCACGTCCGGATCGTACGCAAGCTTCGCCACGACGCTGACCATCTGCTCCTGCTCCGCCATGAAGTTGTCGGGCCATGTGACGTGGACAACTCTGTCGCCGTACTTCGCGACCATCTCCTGGGCGGAACGATACTCTTCCTCGTTCTGAGAAACAGTATTCGTTACTATCGCAACCTTACCGGGGCCCGCAAACGCCGGGACGACCGATGAAACAAGGCTGACGACCATGACAAAAACCAACAGCATACCAAGTGCCTTCTTCATTCGTTACCCTCCTGTCCGATTGTAAGTTCAAACTTTTTTCAAAGAAAAGATACCGCCCAGAGCGGCCCTTGTCAAGTGCTCACTTTTCTCTAGCACAATGACTTTATAACAAATATATCAAATCAACACGGCATATATTTGAACCAGGGTACCTAAAATAGATTAAACCTCACCTTATTTTTGCATGTTGCGCTCTTTTTTCGGAAAGTTGTTTTGGACAATGGTCTTTTCAAGCGGTAGAATAGAGCGTAGCAGTTGTTTCGCAACTCTTTCCGGAGGGATGTTCATGATCAATCAAAAGAGGTTGAAAAGGCTTGCCGAAGAGTTACAGAAGCTGGGTTTGGACGCGATCTACCTTGGTCCTTCAACGGACCTGGAGTACATCGGCGGTCTGGATACGCACCCCGACGAGCGGGTCAGAGGGCTCATGGTTTCCAAAGACGCCCGCTGCTTCGCGATGACCCCCCTGCTCTACAAGGAGGAGATGGTGAAGGCGTTCGGCGACGTCCCCTTCTACGCCGAATGGAACGACCACGAAGGGTTTACCGACGCGTTCCGGCGGGGGTGCGAACACCTCGGGATCGTCGGCGCGAAGATCGCGTTCAACGACGGCGTGCGGGCCATCGACATGCTCGCGATCAGGGACGCGATGGACATGGAGATGTGCAACGGCGGCAAGGTGCTCGACCCGCTTCGCTCCCGCAAGGACGATGAGGAGCTTGCGCTCATGCGCGAGGCGTCCCGCATGGTCGACGAGGTTGTACGGAGGCTGCACGGCTTCATCCGCCCGGGAATGACCGAGCGGCAAATCGCGAAGAAAATCCCCGAGTTCTTCGAGGAAGTAGGCTCGAACGGAATCTCCTTCAGCCCGATCGTAGCCAGCGGCCCCAACGGCTCCATGCCGCACTACGGCGGAGATCAGCGGGTGATCGAGGAGAACGACGTGATCATCCTCGACCTCGGCGGTCGCCATATGAGCTACTGCTCGGACACGACGCGCACGTTTTTCGTCGGCGAGCCGACCGAGGAGCAAAAGAAAGTCTACGAGATCGTCCGGCTGGCCCAGGCCGCCGGAGAGGCGGCGGTGCGGCCCGGAGTCACGGGGCAGGACGTCGACAGGGCGGCGCGCAAGGTCATCGTCGACGCGGGGTACGGGAACTTCTTCTTCAATCGCGTGGGGCACGGGATCGGCCTCGCGGTGCACGAATCCCCCTACATCATCGAGGGGAACGACAAGCCGCTCGAGCCGGGGAACGTCTTCAGCGTCGAGCCGGGCATCTACCTGCCGGGAAAGTTCGGCGTCAGGATCGAGANNCTTCTAGCGGCAGCGCCTCCCTCGCGCAGCGCGGCGAACGGGAACGGCGGCTCCTCCTTTATCGGACGGGGAACCGCCGTTTTTTGTGCGGAGGCGCTCTTCGGCGTCGGGCCGGACGTCGCCGGAACACCGCCCTTCGTCAACGGTTCGAACGTTTCACCATTTCCTCCCTCAACCTGCGGAACTCCGCCTCCATTTTATTAAACCATACCGCCGCCGTATCCATGTCTCCCGCTTTCGCGGCCTTCTCCGCGTCGAAAGCGACGCGACGGAGCGCTTCGCCGCCGACGCTCGCCGACGCCCCCTTGATCGTATGGGCGCACCTGGCGGCTACGGTCGGATCGGCCGACTCCAGGGCCGCGGCAAACGAGGAGAACTCGGCGGGGATGTCGTCGAGGAACTCCGCAGCGATCTCGTTGGTCAGCTCTTCGTCCCCGTCCAGGCGATGCAGCAGCGCTCCCCTGTCCCAAACGATTTCTTCGGAAGGCGTCTCCTCCGAAGGCGCCCCCTCTTCCGGAAAAACGGCACGACAGGAGCGATTCGGCTCCTCTCTGCATCGGAGGCGTTTTTCCAGCATCTCCGCGAGCGCCCTTCGCGAGACGGGTTTGGCGAGATAATCGTCCATTCCCGCGTCGAGACACTTTTCGCGCTCGCCTCTCATCGCGTTCGCCGTAACCGCCACAATAGGGATAGTCCGCACGTTTCCCTTCATCGCCCGTATCCTACGGGTCGCCTCGTAGCCGTCCATTCTCGGCATCAAGCAGTCCATAAGCACTAAATCGTACGAGGTCCGCGCCAGAGTTTCGATCGCCTCCACGCCGTCCGCGGCGCAGTCCGCCTCGACGCCGAGTTTTTCGAGCATCCCGAGCGTCACGCGTCGATTGGTCTCGTTGTCCTCCACCACCAGAACCCGCGCGCTTCGTTCCTCCGAAGGGGGGCGCAACGATTCCCCGACGGACTCGTCCGTCCGGATCGGCTTGCCGAAAGAGGCCGTGAACCAGAACTCCGAACCTTCGCCTTCCGAACTGCGCACGCCGATTTCGCCGCCCATCATCTTCGCCAAATCTCCGGAGAGAGCAAGCCCGAGTCCGGCCCCGCCGTATTCTCGCGTTGCGGACGCATCCACCTGGCTGAACTTCTCGAAAAGCATGCGGATTTTGTCGGGCGGAATACCTATGCCCGTGTCGCGTACCGCGAATCTCAAGATAACAGAACGATCCCCGTCCTTGAGGAGCGACACGTGGAGAACGATTCCCCCTCTGTGCGTGAACTTGATCGCGTTGTCGACAAGATTGAAGAGTACCTGTCGCAGCCTCCACGAATCGCCGCGAAGCGCCGGCGGAATGTCGGGAGCGAGCGACGCGCGCAGCGAAAGCCCCTTCTCCTCCGCCCGGAGACGCATCGCGGCAATGAATCTTTCCAGAAGAAGGGACAAATCGAAGTCCTGCGAATCAAGATCGAGCTTCCCCGATTCGCTCTTCGAAATGTCGAGAATCCTGTTGATCAGCGCATGCAGCGATGTACCGCTGGCATAGATCAGTTCGGCGCATTGACGTTGCTTCTCCGTCAGAGCGCCTTCCGTCAGCAGCAGATCCGTCATTCCCAGAATCCCGTTCATGGGAGTGAGCAGTTCGTGCGTCATGTTGGTCAGGAATTCGCTCTTGGCTCTGCCGGCGGCCTCCGCTTTCACGGCGAGATCTTTCGCATTCGCTCTGCTCCGCGCCAGCAGCGCGATGACCAGCAACTGAAGAAGCAGCGCGACGAGAACGACCGCGAAGATCCAGCGGTTTCGATGCTCCAGCGCCGTCTTGGCGGCGATACGATCCGTTTCGTCGACGATCATGGAGAAGAGGATCGGCGTATCGTTGACGACGACCGGATACGCATGCACCCGAACGAAGCGGACCGATCCGTCCGCAAGGATGTGGCGGGCGTCGAAGAAATTCCGGCGGAGCGTGCGCACCATATGTATCGTCGTCCGAACTTCCTCAGGTGAGCGGTCGTCGAGGCGATCGACATTCATACCGACAAGTCCGGAGTAGCCATAAAAGCTCATAGCCGCCTGATTGGCGTCGAGAATGACGCCGCTTTCCGGATCCATCAGGAACATCGGCACGCCGTAGGTCTGAAAAAGATCGTAACCGAAAAGCCCCTTCTTCTCCGAGATCGCCTCCCACTCTTCGAGAAGGTTCCTCTTCGGGCACTCGAGGAGCAAGGAGTACGGCGGAAGCAACTCGACCGGCATGGCGAACTTCTCCAGCACGGAGGCATTGAAGACGTAGCGGTTCGGACTTTCCATAACGACGGGGAGATCGTCGGCCGACGTCCCCCCAAGAATTTTAATGGCAAGCGACGCGGCGGCCTCTCCCTGGGATTCTCCGTGCACCACCTTGCCCCCGGCGGCGCCGAGAGGAACCTGGAATTCCCAGCAGACGAAGACGGGAGCGGGGGAAGCGGACAGAATCAGCTCCAAACTCTCTTTCGAGGAGAACGTTTTTCCCGAAGGCGTGAGCAGATAGGAAACGTCGAGGACGATATCCTCGGGCGAAAGCTCCTGAAGCCGCCAAACGAGTTCGTCCGATTCGAGTTCGTCCAGCCAGACGAACTCGACCCTGTCGCGAAACCTCGGCTCCACCGTCCTCGCGATCTCCAGGTTGCGCCGCGAGGTCAGGCGGGAACCCGACACGACGGCCAGTTTTTTGGCCCTCGGACGAAGCTTCAGCGCGATTTCGACGGTCTCCTCGGCGGAGATCGCCTCGTTGACGCCGGTAATGTTACCCCGTCCGCGGAGCAACTCCGGGGAGAAATTATTCATGCCGCAGAAGACGACGGGCACGTCTCCGAAGAGTTCTTCGCCGTGTTCCAGCAGGAAAAGAAGCGCGTCGTCGTCGACGCAGAGCACGATGTCGAAGACAACCCCACGATTTGTAAAGCGCCGTTCGAGAAAGGAGCGCATCTCCTCTTTACTCCTCTCTCCCGGGTCTCGCGCAGCATTCAGATACTCGGTAAATATGGAAACGTTGTCCGCCTCCGCAGCCATCGCTTCCATAATTCCCCGATGTTCCGAGTCGCTCCACTCGAACCCCTGATGGTAGGAGTGGAGAACGAGCATTTTCTTCTCGCGGGCGAAGGATGCGTCCGACGGCAACAAGCACAGCATAAGCGCAACGAGGATTTTCAAGAGCGTACGACATGCCCGTCTCGGCGCACGCTCGAAACGCGAGAGCGGCCTCTCCGGAAAGAAAGGCGTCGTCGCCTCGGACGGAAGGAAAAAGCGCATCGATATACCTCTCTTTCTTCTAGCAAAGGAGACGGTCTCCTCGAACATCCCTCCTTCGGCGAACACTCCCCGGAGCTTCCAATGAACGACGCCGTCGGAAAGAGGGGCGGCCGTCAAGCAGGATGCGGAAGGGTGTTGCGGGGAGAGAGAAGCTAGCGTTTTTCTGACGGAGAGCTCCTCGTCTTCGAGAATCAAATCGAAAAAAGGAGACCCGGGATCTCGCTTCGTTCGACTTCGAACGCCCGGAAGAACGCCTCGTTCGCGAATGTAATCGTTGTATCCGGCAGGAAACCGCAGATCGGATCCGGAGCCGATTCGACAAACTCCTTGTAAAGCGGCCGATCGGAAGCGAAAAGAACATTCTCCGCCATACGAGTCTCTTTCATCATTTACTTCCTTTCAATTTTGCGGGTCGTTCATGAGGAGCATATCCAAGACGCTCGATGAGAAAACGCCCCGGACTTCGTTTGAATTCACTCATCGAACTCGTGACATCGCACCTCTTGTATCATATCTTCCTGTTTTTGACAATGTATTTTTTATATAACCGACCTAAACAAGTTGATTTATAACGTTAATGCCATTTTTGGCCTACAGATATCAAGGTATACATTATAATTAAGCATAATATCGAATAGCATAAAAACTTGTATAAGATATTATTTATAAACTTAAATTAACACCTAAAATCAGAAATCTTCCCCGTTCGAGCCATATTGCATTCGGAGGATCGACAGCTTTTGTGCTTCCAGCATCCGACGGTTTTATCAACTCTCGCTATTATTCAGGAACTCCGCCACCGCGTCGAGTTCCTCGAACGAGCCTTTTTCGGCGAACAAATTTCGGCATGCATCGACCACCGTCTCGTCGAACAAGCGCCCCTTCCCCTCTTCGATAAACCGAAGAGCGGCTTCGATTCCCAACGTGGGGCGGTAGGGACGGTGCGACGCCATAGCTTCCACAGTATCCGCCACGGCGATGATTTTCGCTTCGAGGAGAATCTCGCCCCCCTTCAAGCCATGCGGATATCCGGAACCATCCAGCCGCTCATGGTGCTGGCGAACTATCTCGGGGATCTTCCACGGGAAGTCCACTTTTTTCAGGATGTTATACCCCTCCTCGGCATGGGTTCTGACCAAGGCGAATTCGACTTCAAGCAGTCTGCCCGGCCTGCTTAAAATTTCGGACGGCACGCTGATCTTTCCGACGTCGTGGATCGCGGCCGCGAGAAAAATGCCCTGGCAGACATCATCTTCGAGCGCCATACGCCGCGCGATCTCGAAGGAAAGCAACGCCGTTCTCCGCTGATGTCCGGCCGTATAGGGATCTCTGCTTTCTACCGTCTGCGCGAGGACTTCCACGGTCTGAAAAAACGTGGCGTTCAATTTTTCGATGTTCGCGAGAAGCTGCGCTTCCTTTTCCTTCAACGCCGTCAGATTTCGGAAGAAGATGTACATCCCTTTATCACGCTCTCCCGCGTCCGGAACGGGAAGCGCCAGAAGCGAGAGGAAGAGGCGTTTCCCGGCTTTCGTCGCAAGCGTTCCCTCCTCCACCGCGGACTCCCCCGAGCTCGTCCTCGCGAGCAGGCGCTCGATATTCAAAGAAGACGAGCGCGCGTCGCGAGAGAAGACCTCCCGCAACGGTCTGCCCATTACCTCGCCCCGCGGGAACCCCGTCATCCGACAGAACGCATGATTCACCTCGTGTATGCGAACTCCGTCCCAACTGGCGAGAATGCCTTCCGGCGAATTCTCGAAGAGCGTCAACGCGCGCTTCCGCTCGTTCTCATGCGCCTGTTGCGCCGTCACCAGCTCGGTGATATCCCACCCCACGGCCTGAATCTCCTTCAGAGCGCCTCTGTCGTCGAAAAAGGCGATATCGTGCCAAACCTGCCAACGAGCGCTCCCGTCGGTCATGAGAACCCGTCTTTCGCTCGTGCACTCCGGCGACTGCGGCGTCAATTTCC
>LVBO01000306.1 GCA_001604435.1 Synergistales bacterium Syner_01 | reverse complement strand
CCGTCTTCCCCTGCGGAGTCCTTCCTCTCCGTCCCGATCTCCATCACCGCGGACGAGGCCGGCCGTATTCTGGAGGACGCGCTCACCAACCCTCTGTACGACATTAAGGGGCAGACGATCGATCAAAGTTACGGCGAATCCGTCGCCGATCTGCTTCTCGAAAAAACCGGCAGGGTCAAGGTCTCTTTCGCAAAGAACAAGGCCAACTTCTCGCTCCCCTTCCGTTTCTCCTCCATGGTTTCCTGGAAGGGGAGGATTCTTGGCATATCCTCCAGCACACGGAAAGAGATCTTCGGGGCGGGAACGTTGCACCTCACGCTCGCGCCCTCGATCGACACGAGCTGGAAACTGCGCCTCAACGGCTCGGTCGGGCTTGAATGGACCCGTTCCCCCTCCCTGAACGTCCTGGGGCAGGAGATCGGTATCGCGTCGCTGCTCGTCGACCTGTTCAACAAACGCTCTGGAGAGCTGCTCTCCAGAGCCGAGGAGGAGATCAACCGTTCCGCCCGGATCAAGGAGTACGCGCAGAAAGAGTGGGCCGGTCTGCATCAGCCGATCCCGCTGGGCTCGGCCCCCGAGCTGTGGCTCGCCGTCGCCCCGCTCTCGGTCTCCATGCCGCCCTTCTCGGCTGAGGACGGCCGCCTCACGGCGACCGCGGGGATCAAATGCATGCTGAGAATCACCGCGGAGAAGCCTGACCCGTTCAAAGCGACTCCACTCCCCGCGCTCGCGGCGATGCCGCCGCACATGGAGCCGGGCATCCTGCTCAATGTGGAAAGCACGCTCTCCTACGTATCTCTGGGCGAGTACGTCTCCTCGATGGACTTCCCCGAGGTCGACATTCCCGGCGGGGGTCGCGTCAAGGTGAAGGAGGTCTCTTTCTTCGGCAACGGAGACAAACTCGTCGCCGCCGCCGACATCTCGGGGAAAGGCCCGGTCGGAGGGGCAATCGAGGGAAAGGTCTACATCATGGGGCGGCCCTCCTATTCACGGGAGGACGAAACGATTCGGATGGAGGACGCCGACTTCGAGGAACGGACGAACAGCGCCCTTGCGAAGGCTGCGGTCTGGCTCGCCCGCCCCGCGCTGCTCAAAGAGATGACCGAAAGAATGGTCTTCCCGCTTCAGGAGCTGAGGGAACAGACCGTACACTCGCTCGCGGAACTGCTGCGGGAACAGAAAATCGCCGAAGACGTCCTCATGGAGGGGTCCGTCTCCGCGCTCTCTCTTGAAAACCTCGCGGTAGGCGAAGACGGACTCCGCCTCTCCCTGTCCCTTGGAGGCGCCGTTTCGCTGCGCTACGAGGACGAGTCGCTGAAACGGAAGGAAAAAGAGGAGAAGAAAGGCGGTAAAAAGAATTGACACAACGCCCCTCTCTCCATATACTCGAAAAGGTTTCATTACGGTTCCGGAAAGTGAACATCTATTTCAGTAAAGGGAGATGAAAGTATGAAACGAATCGGTCTGTTCTGTGCTTGCGTTCTGCTCTTCGCGCTCTTCGCAGGCGCGGCGGTCGCCTCCGAAAAGGTGAGCGCCTACGCCACAACGGAAGAACCCCTCGCCAAGGAGCTTTTCGACGCCTTCGAGAAGGAAACCGGCATCAAGGTCGATTGGGTCCGTCTCTCCTCCGGCGAGGCCGTTGCGCGCCTCGAGGCCGAAAAAGCCAACCCCAGGGCGTCCATCTGGGTCGGCGGCGTGGGCACCCTCCACATCGACGCGAAGAACAAGGGGCTCACCGCGCCGTACAATTCTCGCGCGGCCTCCTCGATCCCCGTCAAGTTCCATGATCCCGAGCGTTTCTGGATCGGCCTCTACGTCGGCCCGATCGCCTTCGCCATGAACACCGACCGTGCGAAGGAACTCAACCTGACGATGCCCAGCTCCTGGGCCGACATCGTCAAGCCCGAGTACGAGAAGCACGTCCGCGTGGCCAACCCCGGCACCTCCGGCACGGCCTACAACATGGTGACGACGATCATCCGCGTCTTCGGCAACGACGAGGACAAGGCGTTCGACTTCCTCAAGCGGCTCGACAAGAGCATCGACCAGTACACCCGCTCCGGCTCCGCCCCCGGCAAGAGCTGCGCGATCGGCGAGATCCCCGTCGCCATCGGCTACCTGCACGATCTGATCAAGCTCAAGGTCGAGAACGCGCCCATCGAAATCGCCCTCCCCTCCGACGGCACCGGCTTCGAGACGGCTGCGATGTCGCTTGTGAAGGACGGCCCGGACCCCGTCAACGCGAAGAAACTCTACGACTGGATGCTCGGTCAGACCGCCATGGACATCATCGCCGGATGGTACGTCATCCCCCTCAGCTCGAAGGCTTCTCCCATCGACACCGGCTACTCCTTCGAGAAGATGACGCTCGTCGACCAGGACGACGTCTGGGACGCCGCGAACAAAGCGCGTCTCCTGGAGCGCTGGAACGCCGAAATCGGCTCGTCCAGGTAAGCGCCGCCGCGAAGTAAAACCACGAAGGAGCTCCCGGAGGAGCTCCTTCGCCTTTTCCTCATACACATATGGAAAGGAGGAGAGGATCATTCCTTCGAAAAGATTCATCTCGTTGTCCCTGTCCGTGCTTCTTTTCGCAGCGCTTCTCTTCTGGATGAACAACGCGCTCACGGGCTCCTTCCAGTCGCTCGCCGAGAGCCATTACCGGAAATCGGCCGTCGCCGCGATGGGTTCGGTACCTTCGAGCGACGAGGCCGTCTCCGGATGGCTCCGCCGCATCGCGCCCTCCTCCGGCGACTTCGCCCTGATCTTTCTCAAAGGTTTTCCGGAGGACGACGGGGGAATAACGGTCTTCGCCCCCACTCCGGCTCTCGAAGCGTTTTTCGAGGCGAACAAAGAGAGCTCCACATTCCGCAGGGGGATCGAAAGCAGCATGTACGACGAGATCTTCCAGCCGGCGCAACGTCTCGTATTCGCGGGTGAAGAGCGTCGCGTCCTCTTCGCTCCGGCCCACGACGGCGTGACGGGCGACGTGACCGGCACGGCGGTCTTTCTCTTCGAGCCCGCGGGTTTCGACAGGTTTCTCGTCCTCATGAGAGGGCTCTTCATTCTCGCCCTCGTCATCTTCGCCGCTGTCTTCGCCGTGGCAAGCTACAGCCGCGACCCCGTTCTCGGGTACGTCATTCTGGGGCTCTTCGCCATCGTCGGCGTCTTCGTCGCCTATCCGCTCTTCGAGGCGGTCCGCCTCACCTTCATTCAAGACGGTAAGTTCACGCTCGACACGTGGAAGTCCATCCTGACCGCCCGGCAATACCTCACCGCCCTGCAGGGAAGCATCAAGCTCGGCGTCTTCACCGCCACGGCCTCGACGATCGTCGGCTTCCTCTTCGCCTTCGTCATCTCCAGAACCGGAATCGGGGGCAAGAAATTCTTCTCCGCCATGGCGACGCTTCCGATTATCTCGCCCCCCTTCTCGCTGACGCTCTCGATCATCCTGCTCTTCGGCAACAACGGCCTTATCACAAAGAGGATTCTCGCCCTCGAAGGGTTCAGCATCTACGGCCTCGGCGGGCTGACGCTGGTGCAGACCATGGGGATGTTCCCCATCGCTTTCCTTACGATGATCGGCGTTCTGGAGGCGATCGACTCCACGTTGGAGGACGCGGCGATGAACCTCCGCGCCACCCGCTGGGAGACCTTCCGAACCGTCACCTTCCCGCTCGCGGTGCCCGGCCTTCTGAGCGCGTGGCTGCTCGTCTTCACGAACTCGCTCGCCGACTTCGCCAACCCGTTGATCCTCGCGGGGAGCTTCCGCGTCCTCTCGGTCGAGTCGTATATGGAGGTCACCGGGATGAACCGGCTCGGCCACGGCGCGGCGCTTTCGCTGCTTCTGCTGCTTCCCACACTCTCGGCGTTTCTCGTCCAGCGCTACTGGGTGAGCAGAAAATCGTACGTCACCGTGACGGGCAAACCATCGGGGCGGATGACCGACCTCGTCTCCCCGGGGCTGAAAAAGGTCCTCGTCGCGCTGATGTGCCTCATCGTCCTCTTCCTGCTGAGCCTCTACGGCACGATCATCGCGGGGTGCTTCGTGAAGAACTGGGGCATCGACTACTCTTTCAGCCTTGAAAACATCCGCGAGGCTTTCCAACGAGGATGGAGCGTCCTGCTCGACACGCTGACGCTCGCGGGGGCGGCTACGCCCATCGCGGGCCTGCTCGCCATGATCGCCGCCCTCGTGCTCGCCAGAAAGAAGTTCCCGGGCAAACGGCTGCTCGACATGCTCATCCTGACGCCCTTCGCCCTTCCCGGAACGCTGGTCGGCATCAGCTACATCCTCGCCTTCAACAAAGCCCCGCTCATCCTGGTGGGGACGGGCGCCATCATCATCGTCAACTACGTCATACGGGAACTTCCGGTCGGCGTGGAGGCGGGCATCGCCTCGCTGAAACAGATCGATCCCGCGATCGAGGAGGCCGCGGCGGACCTCGGGGCCGACACGCCCACGATCTTCCGCACCATCGTCCTTCCGCTCATCAGGCCCGCCTTCATTTCGAGCCTGTCGTACACCTTCGTCCGCTCCATGACGGCGGTCAGCGCGGTCATCTTCCTGATCTCCGCCAGGTGGTACCACCTCACCGTGCTGATCTACAACTTCTCCGAGAACTTGCGCTTCGGCCTTGCCAGCGTCCTGGCGAGCACGCTCATCGTCATCGTGCTCCTGACGTTCGGCCTCCTCCGTCTTCTGGTTCGGAAGAACGAAAACCTCGCAAAGACCATGAGTCTCTAAGGTGGGATAGCTATGGACATCCAATCGAAATCGGTCACTCTCGAACAGGTAAGCAAGATATTCAAGGACCCGCAATCGGGAAAGGACGTGCATGCGGTCGACGGCGCGGACTTCGTCATCGCACCGGGAGAGCTGGTCACACTGCTCGGTCCGTCCGGGTGCGGCAAGACGACCACGCTCCGCATGATCGCGGGGTTCGAACTGCCGACGAAGGGGAAGATACGCATCGGCGCCGAAGACATCACCTTCCTTCCTCCCAACAAACGGGATACGGCGATGGTCTTCCAGAGCTACGGACTCTTCCCGCACATGAACGTCTTCGACAACGTGGCCTACGGTCTGCGCCTGCGAAAGATGCCCGAGAAAGCCATTTCCGAAAAGGTCATGCGCTTCCTCGGCATGGTGGGGCTCGACGCGCTCGCCAAGCGCCCCCCGTCCCACCTCTCCGGAGGCCAGCAGCAGCGCGTGGCCCTTGCGCGCTCCCTCATCGTGGAGCCCGCCGTCCTGCTGCTCGACGAGCCGCTCTCCAATCTCGACGCGCTGCTCCGCGAACAGATGCGCTTGGAGATACGCCGCATCCAGAAGTCGCTCGGGATCACCGCGGCGTACGTCACCCACGACCGGGTGGAGGCGATGAGCCTCTCCGACAGAATCATCGTCATGAACAAGGGAAAGATCGTGCAGATCGGAACGCCGCACCAGGTCTACCGCGACCCGGTGGACTCCTTCGTCGCGGGGTTCATCGGCAAGGTCGCCTTCTTCCCCGCGGAGGTGCGGGACATCGACGAAGTCTGCACGGTCGACGTCAGGGGAAAGACATTCCGTCTTCCGCGCTTCTCGGAAGAGCTGAAAGGCGCGCGGAGCGCCCTTGTCATGTGCCGCCCCGAGTCCTTGACGCTGCTGCCTCCGGGCGAGGGCATCCTCGACGGACGGGTGACCACCAACGTCTATCTCGGCCACAGCATCGAGTCGTTCGTCGCCACCGAGATGGGAGAGATTCTCGTGCAGGTGGACAACCCCGATGCCCGGCGCGTCTTCGGAGAGGGAGAAGCAGTCTCCGTCTCGTTCATTCAGGAACTGACGAAAGCTTTACCCGCCAGAGAGCAGTAAACCTTCTGCGAAAAAAAGAGCGGAGTCCCGGAAAAACCCCGGAACTCCGCTCTTTTTTTGTCATAAACCTTGTTCCGCGCCGTCACTCCGCCTTGCGGACCGTCGGCGGCGCATACAGCGGGTCGAGAGCATGTCCGTGAGGCAGGTACATCCGGAGCGTCAGCGAGAAGGGGCCGTCAGGCGCCGGAAGCCAGTTTCGCTCCTTCTCCCCGCCCGGCGAAGCCTTGCTGAAGTAGAGCTCCAGGGAGCCATCCTCACCGAACAGCAACCCCTCCGTTCGGTCGCCGATGGAGTACCGGTTGATCGGGTTTTCCACCATCAGCTGCTCGGGAAGATTGTACATGGTGATGGACCAGAACGCATCGACGGGTGGAATCTCATCCTTCTCGAACCGGAGAACATACGAGTGCTTCGAGGCGTCGAACAGCTCGCCGTCCGCATCGAGATTGCCGGTAGGATAATAGGCCTCTTCGAGGTCGTTCCCGTACAACCCCATACGCGCGGCTCCGGCGCGGACGAGATAGAGCCCCTGCATCTCCGCCCTGTTCCCGAAAATTCTCCTGGTGAGCACCCATCCGTTCTTTCTCTCTCCGAGAATCGCCCGGGAAGCCTCGATCTGCTCTATCGCGGACGCGATTCCCGCTTCGATCGCGCCGCGAATCTCCGCGCTGAAATTATCGGCGTTGAAGTAAAAATCGGGGCCGATGCCGATGGCGCCGAAACGCTCGATCAACTCCTCTTCCGAAGGATGGACTCTCAGCCGGCCGAGAAGGAAGTTGAAGTAGCTGATGAAATGGACCGATTCGGCGGCGGGTTGCAGATAGAGCGGAAAGACGTCCATAGGAGAAGACGCGGGCGGCGCGGTCCCCAGAAAATCGCTCAGGGGCTCGACACCGTACCGGCGTTGAAT
>LVBO01000305.1 GCA_001604435.1 Synergistales bacterium Syner_01 | reverse complement strand
AACGACTTCAGCTGCGCGGTGCTCTCGAAGGGGGATCATGGAATGGTGTTGCGCAGACGGTTCAACATTCCGTGGACGAACGCCGCCGAAATCAGGGAGTTCATGGAGTTCGTCCGCAGCCTGTAAAGGAGGGAAACGCATGAAACTGACACTTTTTGTTCTCTGCACCTGTACGGCGCTTCTTTTCGCCGTCCGCGCGCAGGCGGCCGCTCCGGAGAGGGTGGAGAAGACCGAGGAGGAATGGAGGGCGATCCTCACCCCGGAGCAGTTCGAGATCACCAGAAAAAAGGGGACGGAGCTCGCGTTCACCGGGGCGTACTGGGACCACCATGAAAAAGGGGTGTACGCCTGCGTCTGTTGCGGTGCGCATCTCTTCTCCTCGGAGGCCAAGTACGATTCCGGCTCCGGATGGCCGAGCTACTGGGCGATGATCGATGGAGCGCCCGTCGCGGAGAAGCGCGATGTCTCCTTCGGGATGATCCGCACGGAAGTTCTTTGCGCGCGGTGCGACGCGCACTTGGGGCATCTTTTTACGGACGGTCCGCCCCCCACGGGGCTTCGCTACTGCATCAACTCCGCCGCGCTGACCTTCATCCCCGCGGAGTGATCTTCCTTCCTTTGTACCGCCCCCGCAGCCGTCCGCATCGTCCGAATGCGGACGGCTGTCCATTCGCAGGGAACGCTTCGTACCCAGGTTGGCGAAGAACAGCGTTTCTTCATGCAAGCGCGGGCAGGGCAAAGGGGCTTGAAATGTGTTCTTTTCGGGAGCATAATGCTCGGTTGGATGAACACGCTCGCGACACACGTGTGTTCGCCTCATTCGATTTCATGTGAAAGGGAGTTTGTTCGCCATGCACCGGATTCTCGATGGATACGCCCGTTTTTTCTCCTCCGCCGACCTCGGCGAGTACCGTGCGCTCGCCGGAGGGCAGCGTCCTCATTCGCTCGTCATCACCTGTTCGGACAGCAGAATCGTCCCGGAGGAGCTGTTCGACGCTCGTCCCGGAGACCTCTTCGTTCTGCGGAACGTCGGGAACCTCGCCAGGCTTGACGAACCCTCGGTCGCCGCGGCTCTCGACTACGCGCTCCTTCACCTGGGGGTGAAGAATGTCGTGGTGCTCGCGCATACGGACTGCGGGGCGGTGAAGGCCTCGAAAAACGTCGACCATCTGGACACGGACGGCTTGAAGCGCTGGCTCGGCGCGGAGTTCTTCCAAGGCGAAGACTCCGAAGAGGCCGGGAAAGCCGCCGGGCTCCGCCAGCTTCGCCGCGTTGAGCAGTACCCGCTTTTCAAGAAGATGGCGGACGAAGGCTCGGTGTCGGCTTCCCTCTTGTTTTTCCACATCGACACCTGCGCTCTCGAAGTGTACGAAGACGGGGCATGGAGCGTTCCCGAGAGGTTAGCCCTCTGTGAATAGTGCGTTGAGACTCCCCATTTTATAACCGGAGAGATCGAGGGCGACGAACGAGAATCCGAGGGCGAGCACGGCGGGCGCGAGCCGTGCCGCCGTCTCCGGCGAGGCGAGCAGCGCGAGCGCCGAGGGAGGGGTTTCGATTCTTGCCAGCGCTCCGTGGTGACGAACCCTGATTTGCGTATTGGGGGGACAGAAGGAGCGTACGATCTCCTCCGCCCGTTCTACCTGACGCAAGCGCTCGGCGGTGATGGGCACGCCATAGGCGATCCGGCTCGCAAGGCACGCCGCCGCGGGTTTCTGCCACGATGGAAGCCCCCACTGTTTCGAGACGACGCGTATCTCCGACTTGCTCAGCCCGGCTTCGAGAAGCGGGCTCCGTACCCCCTCAAGCTCGGAGAGAGCGCGCATTCCCGGACGGTAGTCGTTCAAGTCGTCGGTGTTGGATCCGTCGAGCACCCAGCGGAACCCCTCTTGTTTCGCCCACTTGAGCAGAAGCTCGAAACGGAATCGCTTGCAGTAGTAGCACTTGTCTTTGTCGTTTGCGGCAAAGCGCGGTTCCTCCAGCTCCGAGACCGGAATGCTCACGTGACGAATGCCGATCGAAGCGGCGTAATGCTCGGCGTCGTCGCTCTCCCATGAAGGAAGCGTCGGCGACGCGGCGGTGACGGCCACGGCCCGCTTCCCAAGGGCACGGAACGCGGCCGCGGCGAGGAGCGTGCTGTCCACTCCGCCCGAGAACGCCACGGCTGCGCTTCCCATCTCAAGTAACAAGGCCTCCACTCTTTCCATCTTTTTCATCGCGGCGTGGTGCGGCATGCTCTCGATCCTCCCTTGTGAAGAACTTTGTTCTTCTCTATACTACATGAGAAGAGAAGACATTCCAATGCCCGGAGGAAAGATCCTCATGAAGATTCGACCATCGACAGGATTCAGCTCCACATCTCCGTCCTTCGGCCAGAGAACAGTCGTCGTCCTGATGAGCGGCGGCGTGGACAGCTCCGTGACCGCCTGGCTTCTGCAAAAGGCCGGGTGGCATGTCGTGGGCGTCACCATGAAAATTCCCGGAACGGACGGGTCGCCCGGAAGCTGCTGCGGACGCGACGCCGCCTCCGTGGCTCTCGGGCTGGGGATTCCGCACTATACGGCCTTTATCGAAAGAGAGTTTGAACAGCTCGTCATCGAGCCGTTCGTCGAGAGCTACCTTCGCGGGAGCACGCCCAACCCTTGCGCCGATTGCAACGCGCTGCTGAAGTTCGGCCTCCTGTGGGACGAGCTTGAAGATGCGTTCGGAGAGGCGCGCCTCGCCACCGGGCACTATGCGCGCGTAGAACAGGAGGGAGAAGATTTTTTTCTCTCCAGAGGGAAGGATTCTTCCAAGGATCAGAGCTATTTCCTCTACGGGGTGGCGCGCCGCCGCCTTCCGCGCCTTCTGCTTCCGCTGGGAGGGTATTCCAAGGGGGAAGTGCGCGCTCTCGCACGGGAGGCCGCCCTTCCTGTGGCTGAAAAGAGCGAAAGCATGGAGATCTGTTTCGCCGGCGAGGGAGATTACCGCCGTTTGCTCGACGGCCGTTCGCTTCCGCCGGGACAAATAGTGGACGAGTATGGTGAATCGATTGGAACGCACAAGGGGATAGCGAACTATACGGTAGGGCAGAGAAAGGGACTTGGAATCTCTTCGCGGGACGGGCTGCACGTGCTGCGGATCGATCCCGGGCGCAACGCCGTCGTCGTCGGCCCTCGGGAGAAGACCTTCCGGAGGCGCGTCCGCGCGAGCAATGTGAATATCCTCTTTTCTGTACCGCCGGAGGAAGGAACGCTCCTCTTCGGCAAGACACGATCGCGCGGGGAGCCGCTTCCGTGCGATTTGCTCCGCATGGACGAGAACGTACTCGAGGTCTTTTTTCACGAGCCGCAGTTCGCTCCGACTCCGGGGCAGCGGCTGGTGCTCTACGACGCCGGCGGCAGAGTGGCCGCGGGGGGCGTCATTGAATACTGCGAGGAGGCGGAATAATGGATATCGGAATTTCGAAGAGACTGGCAAGGCTTTATGAAGAAGGGAAAGAGGCTGTGCTCTGCATGGTGGTGGAGGAGAGCGGATCGACTCCCCGGAGCATGGGCTCCTCCATGATCGTCTTTCCGGGGGGGAAGATAGAAGGAACCGTCGGCGGCGGTATCACCGAACACCGCGTCATCGAAAAAGCCCTCGAACTTCTCGTCAAAGGAACGGGGAGCATGCTTTACAGGGAGACGCTCTCCGCGACGGAGGCCGCGCTCGAGGGGGCCGCCTGCGGCGGTTCCATGGGAATCTACCTCGAAGTCATCGGCAGGAAGCGCGAACTCGTCATCTTCGGGGCCGGGCATGTGGGGAAGGCGATCGCCCGTCTCGGCGAAATGACCGGATTCGCAGTGACCATCTGGGATGAAAGGGCGGAGTTCGCCAACGAGGAGAATATTCCGTGGGGAAGGACCGTGTGCTGTCCGCTGGAGAATTTTTTCGACCATGTCGCCCCTTTCCACGGGGATACCTACGTTATCATCGTCACGCGAGGGCATGTGCTCGACGCGGACGTTGTGAAGCTGGTCGAAGGAATGACCGCCGCGTACATGGGAATGATCGGCTCCAGGAGGAAGATCGCCTTCGTACGTGAACGGCTGCTTGAGCAGGGAGTTTCCGCCGGGCACATAGACAGAATCTATCAGCCGGTAGGGCTGCCGATAAAGGCGGAAACCCCGGAGGAGATCGCCGTCTCCGCGATGGCCGAGATCATCGCCGTGGCCAGGGGAGCGGATCTGCCGGCTCTGCGTTCGTCTCTCACACAGTAACGCAACGAAAAAAAGAGAAAAGAAGCGAACAACGCCCTTTTCAGGAACTATTTTTCATTCGTTCATATTGAGAACGGTGGAAAAACGTGTACACTATAAAGGTCAGTATTGGTTAGACTTCATTCGGCATGAAAGGCATGGTGGTGGGCATGGCCGTCGCATACAAGGACTATTACGAGATACTCGGCGTAAGCCGGACGGCGTCCCAGGACGAGATCCGGAAGGCGTACCGGAAGCTCGCGAAGGAGCATCATCCCGATGTGAACAAGGGGAACGGCTCCGATGAGCGCTACAAGGAGATCAACGAGGCCTACGAGGTGCTCAAGGATCCGGAGAAACGGCAGAAGTACGATACTCTCGGCCCGAACTGGCAGCAGGGGCAGGATTTTTCGCCGCCTCCCGGATGGGGCGGCGGCGTGCACATGGATTTCGGCGGCGACGGGGGCGGGTTCAGCGACTTCTTCAGGACGATTTTCGGCGGGTTCGCCTCCGGCGGCAGAGGCGTTTCGATGGATGACCTCTTCCGTTCGCAGGGGCGTGGCGGCGACGAGGAGATGTCTCTCGAACTCTCGCTTGAGGATATTCTCCGGGGAGGGACGAAGACCATCTCGATGGAGCAGGTGGTGCACGGCGCGGACGGACGTCCGTCCCGAAGCCGGAGGACGCTCAACGTGAACCTTCCCCAGGGCGTGACCGAGGGCTCGCGCATCAGGCTCAAAGGGCAGGGAAGCAGAGGCGGCGATCTGCACATCGTGATCCATGCGGCGCCCCATCCCAGGTTCACCGTCGAGGGGTACGACCTGGTCACTGCATTGAAGGTCTCCCCATGGGAGGCCGCCCTTGGAGCGTCCATCCCGGTGACGACGCTTGTCGGCGTAGTCACGATGAAGCTCCCCGCAGGCGTTCAGGCGGGAAAACGGCTTCGTTTGAAAGAAAAAGGGCTCCCCAGAAGAAAGGGAGCCCAAGCGGGCGATCTTATCGTCAGGATCGAGGTCGTCGTTCCCGAGAAACTGAGCGACCGCGAGCGTGAACTGTTCGAAGCGCTCGCAAAAGAGTCGTCGTTCAATCCCCGGGGTTGAGAAGAAGCGGAGGAGGGCCGGACTCGTCCGGTCCTTTCACGCCGGGAGCGTCGACGGTAAACCGTGAAACGGCGGTTCTTCCGGCGGCGTCCACCAGCGAAACGGTGTGCACTCCTTTTGTGAGCGTCCAGAAGATCGCGGCGCTTCCCTCCTGTTTTCCGGCATATTCTCCTCCCACGAACCAATAGACCGGGAGTCTGGCGCCCTCGGCCTTCAATGC
>LVBO01000304.1 GCA_001604435.1 Synergistales bacterium Syner_01 | reverse complement strand
CCACGGAGATGTTGTCCATCGACTTGGAGAATATTTTGTCCACGCCTTCGATGAGCGAGAGCGAATCCTCCAGTCTCTTCGAGACGCTCTGCTCCACGTCCCCCGCCGAGGCGCCCGGCCATGTGGTCAGGATGTTCACCACCGGCGGCTCGATTTTCGGGAGCAGGTCGAGCTTCAACCCGATGAAGACGATGCCGCCCAGCAGTATCGCCGCAAGAAAGACCATCAGCATCGCTGTTCTGCGTTTGACGGAAAGCTCGGGGAGGTTCATTGCTCGATCCCCTTCACTTGGACGCCGTCTCGAATCTTTTCGGAACGCGTGGCGATGATTTTTTCATCGGGCTCGAGCCCGCTGAAAATTTCCACCAGTCCGCCTTTCTCGGCCCCCGTGGAGATTTTCCGCAACAGCGCCGTGTCGCCGGAGACGACATAGCAGATGTTCTCTCCCGAACCGGGCATCCTTCCTACCGCTTCAAGCGGCAAGGCGTACCCCTCCCGTTCTCCCAACCGGAGCGAGACGCGGGCGAACATGCCCGGTTTGATGCGGTCGCCGGAAGGAAGCAGCACCTCCACCTTTCCCGTGCGCGTTTCGGGATCGAGAGCGGGCGCGATACGCAGGACGACGCCTTCGAAGCGCTCCCCCGGGAACGCGTCGAGAGCGACCAGGACCTTCTGCCCTATCCGGACCGAGGGGTAATACCGCTCGGGTACGCCTCCGGAGACCGTGACGTTCTCCTGCTTGGAGATGATGAAAGCGGGGGCCTGAGAGACAGTGTCACCCGGATCGACGGTCCGCGAGAGCACGACGCCCGAAACAGGGGCCTCCAACGTATGATAGCCGAGCATGATCCGCAGCTGATTCAGCCCGGCCCGGGCTTCGTCGACCTGACGAGCCGCGACTTTCGCCTCTCCATCCATCCTTTCGTACTGCTGCCGGCTGACGACGTTCTCCCGGAAAAGGGCGGCGATTCTTTTGGAGTCCTCTCCAACCGTCGCGGCGTACGTCCGCGCCTTCCCCAACGACGCCTCGGCCTGCGCGATCTGCTGACGCAGAAGGCTGTCGTCCACTTCCGCGAGCTTTTGCCCCCGCTTCACGAAATCTCCTTCATTCACATGTACTCGAAGCACCGTGCGACCGGGAACCTTGCTCACGACAGCGGCCGTTTCCTCGGGCTCGACGTTCGCCGCAAAGGAAACGGTCTCCTCGAAGGTCGCGGGAAGAAGAGAGAGCGTCCGTACCGGAATCGCTTCCGTCGCGGGAGCTCCCGCCGTCGTCGAGGCGATCTCGTGCCACCGATAGAGTATCAGGCCGCCGAAGGCGGCAAGAAAGAGAAGCAATACGGCGTATTTCTTCATTTCGGGCTCTCCTCCGTTTTTCCGTCGCGTCCGATGACACCCATAGAGTATTCCATCTCCGCCCTCGCTTTGAGCGAGTCATAGACGCTCTCCACAAACTGGTTCCGTGCATTGGAAAGGGCGACTCGCGCATCGAGTACATCGATATTCGTTCCGACCTGTGCCGTGTAGCGGCGCAGCGCCATTCTGTAATCCTCCTCCGCGCTCTCGACCATCGTCCGCGCCGTGCTGATCCGCTGAAGCGAAGATTCGCAATTCAGCCGGGCGACGGAGATCTCAAGTTCGATCTGCCGCTTCATATCCTCCATCTGAAAGAGAAACTCTTCCGCGGCAGCCCTCGCCTCGCGGGCTCCCGCGGACGAAGCGCCTCCGTCGAAGAAGCTCCAGGACGCCAGCAAGGTTACCTTCCAGTCGTTCTGCTTCTGGGGAAAAAAGGTTTCGTCCGCGGCGTATACCTCGCCGACAAGCGCAACCTGCGGCCCTCCCTGCGCTTTCGCCGACTTCGAGGCTAGCGACGCCGAGCGTGCCGCCAAACCGAGCGCTTCCATCTCCGGACGACGTGCAAGGCCGATCGAAACGGCGTCCAAAGGCATGGAGAACTGCTCAGGACGCTCTTCGCGCGGCGGAAGATCGAACGCGCCGTAGAGCGGGACGCCGACAGCTCTCTCCAACGCCTTCCACCCCACGGCGAGGGCGTTCTCCGCCCGTATGCGATTCAGCTCGGCCTCCGAGACGGAGACCTGTACCCGAAGCACTTCGTTCTTCGCCGTCATCCCGTTCCGGAAGAGCGCCTCGACGTGCTGGAGGTGCTCCTGTGTGAGAGCGAGCACATCTTTTGCAACGGCCAGCTTCCCCTCGGCGCGCCGCAGATCGTACCATGCCGCCGCAACACCCCATTCGACAGTCTGGCGCGTGCGCTTCTCCCGCGCTTCCACGCCGGAGAGGGCGACCTTTTTCGATTCGGTGTTCATCCTGACGGCTCCCCCGCTGTAAAGCAGCCAGTTCAGCGTGAGCGCCGCCTTCCAGGTGCTCTCGAAACCCGCCTTCGCGTATCCTGCCGGAACAACGGGATAGCGAGGTTCGTTCTGCACTTCCTGGTACAGAAGCGACACGCCGAGCTGCGGCAGCGACGCCGCCGACGCCTTGTCCAGGCGCGCCCGCGCCTGCGCGATTCTCTCCCCGGAGGCGGAGAGAATCGGGTTGTTGCGCTCCGCCATTCCGAGCGCATTTTCCAGAGTCAACAAGGGCTTTTCCGACGCCCATGCGGTGCGTCCGAGAAAGATCACCGCGAGGGAAAGCCCGAAGAGGATGAGCATCATAGATACCTTACGATTCATGAGACATACCTCCAAAAACACTCCAAACGAGGAAACGCCAACTTTTCTTGGCCTCTTCCCTGCTCACCGTCAGTTCCAGATTCATGATCAGCCCGTGGAGAATACTCACGAACATGCTCACCAGATCCCTGTGCGAAAGCGCATGCATTCGAAGGGCATCTCCGGGAAAGAGGCGTTCGAAGACGGAAAGCACATCTTCGGTGACGGAACTCCGAAGCGACGTGACGAACTCGACCATCTCCTCCCTCCCGCGCATCGCCTCAAGCATGAGGTGCACGAAGAGAAGGCGGCAGAGAACGTCGTCGGCCAGCATATCGATAAGGCGCTCTCCTCGCGTCATGAAAAACTCGGTCGGCCGCAAAACCCCCGCGGACAGTTCAGAAGGCAACACGATTCCCTTTATGCGTTCCGCTTCCTCCGAGAGGACTACCGTGTACATCGCCCATTTCCCGGGGAAGTGCCAATAGATCGCGCCCTTGCTCAACCCCGTTTTTTTTACGATGAAGTCCATGCTCGTTCCGTAGTACCCCTTCAACGCGAATCCTTCTCTCGCGGCGCCGAGGATGCTCTTCCGCGCATCCCGTACTTCTTCCGGCACACAATCACCTCCCGACCGTTCGGTATGTTGGAGTATATAACATACCGAACGGTCGGTCAATAGGGAGGGCACAAAAAAACGGGCCTCGAAAGGCCCGCTGAACGACTTCGAAAACCGATTAACGCTTCGAGAACTGCCGAAGTCCCCGGGCGCCCTTCTGACCGAACTTTTTCCGTTCAACCATGCGTGGATCGCGTGTGAGGAACCCGTTCTTCTTCAGCACGGGGCGAAGCTCGGGATTGAGCTTCAGCAGAGCGCGCGCAACGCCGAGGCGAACCGCGCCGGCCTGGCCGGTCAATCCGCCGCCGGAGGCGCGCACGAACACGTCGATTTTGCCGTCCATGCCGACGGCTTTCAGCGGCTGCATCGCGCTGATCTGCCAGCACTCCCTCGGAAAGTAGTCGCCGACTTCCCGCTCATTCACCTTGAAGGTTCCGTCGCCCGGACGAATCCGAACGCGGGCAAGAGCGCACTTTCTTCTTCCGGTTCCCCAGAAATAGGTTGTATTCTGCATATACGTCTTCCTCCTCTTCCCGATTACACTTCAAAGGGCTCGGGCTGCTGCGCCGAATGAGGATGCTCGGCCCCCGCGTACACCTTGAGTTTTCGGTGGAACTTCAGCTTGTTTCTGGGAAGCATTCCCTTGACGACCCGTTCCATGAGCTGCGCGGGTTTTTTCTCCATCATTTCGCCGTAGGTCGCGGACCGGAAGCCGCCGAGCCATCCCGTATAGTGATGGACGGTACTCGTCTGGCGCTTGTTGCCCGTCAGCTTCGCCTTTTCGGCATTGATGATGATGACGAAATCCCCTGTATCGACATGCGGCGTGTAGGTGGGCTTGTTCTTTCCCATCAGAACCTTGGCCACCTGGGATGCTATCCGGCCAAGAGGCTTATCCG
>LVBO01000303.1 GCA_001604435.1 Synergistales bacterium Syner_01 | reverse complement strand
CCACGTGATTCCGCGTCCGCATGCGGAAGTGGAGTTCATTCTTCCGAAGCTGGAAGGCTAAGACCGGAGCCCCGTGCTCCGGAGTCGGCCCCGGAAGGGAGCGGCAGCCGTGAACCCTGAAACACGTCCCGGACAGTGCTCCGGGGAAACGCCCGGAATGGGCGCTGAAGCGCTTGATCTGCTCGTCGGTCGGGTGGTCGCCGAGGTCCGAAAGCGCCTCTCCTTCGAAGTGGAGGCCTCCGGACGGCATGTCCACCTGAGCCGCGAGCATGTCGACGCGCTCTTCGGAAAGGGATACTCCCTCACCGACTCGCGCGGGCTTTCGCAGCCGGGGCAGTTCCTCTGCTCCGAACGCGTGACGCTGGTCGGGCCGAAGGGTGCGATCGAAAACGCGGCGATCCTGGGGCCGGAACGGAAAGAGAGCCAAGTGGAACTTTCCATCACGGACACGACGATGCTCGGGGTGAAGGCCCCCGTCCGCGACTCCGGAGACCTGGAGGGGAGCGCGCCGCTTCGGTTGCGGACTCCGAAGGGGGAGATCGTGCTCGAAAAGGGCGTGATCGTGGCCCAGCGGCATATCCACATGACGCCGCAGGACGCGGAACTTTTCGGCGTGGCGGACGGCGACAGGGTGAGCGTCCGGGTGGCGGGAAGCCGCCCGGCGATCCTGGAGGGCGTGCTGGTGCGCGTGTCGCCGAGGTACAGTCTGGCGATGCACATCGACTACGACGAGGCGAACGCCTGCGGCTACACAAAAGGCGTCCGCGGGACGATCATCCGCGTTGGATGCAACCTATGCGCGGCGGGGCAAGACGGCCGCCGTGCGCCCGGGGACGACGCTGAAGGTCGGCGTCGACCTGGGAACCGCCTCCATCGTCGTCGTCGTCCTCGACGAGAACGACACCCCCCTGACCTGGGAGATGGAGGAGGCGTCGGTCATCCGCGACGGGCTCGTGGTCGACTTCGCCGGGGCGGGAGCCATCGTCCGCCGTCTGAAGGGACGGATCGAGGAACACTTGGGCGCGGAGCTGCGCAGCGCGGCCATCGCCGTCCCCCCCGGCACCGGAGTCAGAGACTGCGCGACCCACGGCTACGTGGTGGAGAGCGCGGGGTTGGAGGTCACATCGGTTCTTGACGAGCCGACCGCCGCGAACGCGGTCCTGGGAATCCGCGACGGCGCGATCGTGGACATCGGCGGAGGAACCACGGGCATCGCCGTCTTCTCCGAAGGCGCGGTGTCGGCGGTCTTCGACGAGCCGACCGGCGGGACGCACGTCTCGCTGGTGATCGCGGGCAACCGGAAGATACCTTTTCCGGACGCGGAGCGGCTGAAGCAGGATCCGCGGATGCACAGGGAGCTGCTGCCGCTGGTGACGCCGGTGCTCCAGAAGATGGCGTCCATCGTCAGTGGATGTGTGAAGGGGCACGATGTGAAGGTGCTCTATCTGGTCGGCGGCACGTGCTGCCTGGAGGGGATGGAGCGCGTGATCGAGAGGGAGACGGGAATCCCCGCCTTCAAACCGGCGCACCCGTTCCTGGTAACCCCTCTCGGCATAGCTATGAACTGTGGAAGCAGGTGATTAGATGGATCAGGCGCAATTGATCGATGTGGTGACGAAGGAATTGATCCGGAGGCTCGGGCTGACGACGGATGCTCCGCAGGAGAAGCCGTTGCTGGTGGCGGGCGAACCCGGATGCTGCGACGCGCTCGAAGGCGTGTGCGTCGAGTACCGATCTTCGGGCGATGAAACGCCGGACTGGAGCCGCTACACCGGGGCGGCGATCCCTTCGCTTTCGGAGAACCAGCTCGTCCTCGCCTCCTTCGGCCTGAAATACGGCGCCGAGTCATCGACGATGGTGGACGCGCTTCTCGCGGGCGTTCCCGTGTACGTGATCGAGGAGGGGGTCGTGTGGCGGCGCGCCGCATGCCCGGCAACTCCGCTGGGGAAGCACTACGAGGCGTGCGAGGCGAAGCTGCGTTCGTTCGGGGTGCGGTTCGTCCCGGCGGCGAAGCTGGCCGGATGCGCGGCGGCGGCGGACGTGAAGCAACCTGCTCCGGCGGTGTGCGTCGAGGCTCCGGCCGACGGGCCGTGCGTGGATCTGCGTTCGAAGAAGGTGCTCTCGGAGCGCGATCTTCAGGAGGCGTGCGCGAACGGCTGCGGAGAAATACTCGTGGCCGCGAGGGCGATTATCACTCCTCTCGGGCTGGACTGGCTGCGCCTTAAGGGAATCTCCGTCCGCCGGGAGGGAGCGAAGTGATTATCGCGAAGGTCGTGGGCAACCTCTGGGCCACGAAAAAGGACGACAAGCTCAACGGCATGAAGTTCTTCGTGGTCCGCCCGGCGAAGGGATCGAAGTCCGAGACCTTCGTTGCGGTGGACGGCGCGGGAGCGGGCATCGGGGACGATGTGCTCGTCTCGCAGGGCAGCTCCGCGCGGACCGTCTTCGCGGGCGGCGACGTCCCGGTGGACGCCGTCATCGTCGGCATCATCGACTCCGTGGAGGTGGACGAGAGCCTGCTGGAGTATTAGCGTCCCATTGTGCCCGAGACACACCGGGCAGGGTATCGCCGCGCCGCTCGAAATCCGTGGGGCGCGCGGATGCACCATCGGCAACTTCAGTACCGGAAAAGAACCGGAACCGCCATTTTATTCGGAGGTGAACCGCATGGGAATCAACGATATCATTCTCTACATCATGACCGGATTCATGGTTTTGGGTGCGCTCGACAAGGCGTTTCTGAACAGCCGCCTGGGCTTCGGCGAGAAATTCGAGGAGGGCTTCATGGCGATGGGTTCCCTGATGCTCGCGATGGGCGGCGTCATCACCCTCGCACCGCTGCTGGCCGAGATTCTCAAGCCGGTCATCGTTCCTCTGTACAAGGCCGTGGGCGCGGACCCGGCGATGTTCGCCACCACGCTGCTCGCCAACGACATGGGCGGCTACCCGCTCGCGATGCAGATGGCGGAGAACCCGGCCATCGGCCGCTTCGCGGGCATCATCCTGGGCGCCATGATGGGCCCGACCATCGTCTTCTCCATCCCCGTGGCCCTCGGCATCATCGAGAAGAAGGACCACCCGGCGCTCGCCAAGGGAATTCTCCTCGGCATGATCACCATCCCCTTCGGCTGCCTCGCGGGCGGCTTCGTGATGCTGAGCAGCGAGTTCACCGTCGGCATGATGCTCGTCAACCTCATTCCCGTGGTCGTCTTCTCCGCGCTGATCGCGACGGGGCTCAAGATGATCCCGAACGCGATGATCAAAGGGTTCACCTACTTCGGCAGGGGCATCGTCACGGTCATCACCATCGGACTGGCGATGGGCATCATCGAAGCCCTTTCGCCGTTCCGCTTCTTCGCCGAAGGATCGCCCATGGCGCTCGCGCCGCTCTCCGACTCGATCGAGGTCATCGGCGCCATCGCCATCGTGCTCGCCGGAGCGTTCCCGATGGTCATGTTCATCACCAAGGTCTTCAAACAGCCGCTCCTTGCCTTCGGCAAGAAACTCGGCATGGGCGACGTGGCGGCGGCGGGCATGGTGGCGACGCTGGCCAACAACATCCCGATGTTCACCCTGATGAAGGATATGGACGAGCGCGGCAAGGTCATCAACGTGGCCTTCGCGGTGAGCGCGGCCTTCGTCTTCGGCGACCACCTCGGCTTCACGGCGGGCGTCGAACGCGGCCTCATCTTCGCCATGATCGTCGGCAAGCTGGTCGGCGGCATCACTGCCGTCATTCTGGCGTGCAAGGTCACTCCGGTCAACGGCTCGACGAAGTAGCGAACCGTTCCTCTCTCCGGAGGACGTCCGTCCTCCGGAGAGAGCCTGTTGCAGAAAGCGTGGTGTGTGTGTGCATGGATAAAAAAGAGCTTGAATCGCTCGTTCGGAAGATCATTCTGGAGATCGCGGGCGGAGGCGAAGCGGCTCCCTTCGAGAAGACGGTGGATCCGAGCGGCATCCTTTCGGTGACCATCCCCACCGTGAAGCCCGCGCCGTTCGACACGGGCAAGAAGGGCGACCAGGTCTATCTCACCGACGTGGTCACGCTCCAGGAGAGCCCCCGTTTGGGGTGCGGCGTCATGGAGATGGAGGAGTCTTCCTTCGACTGGACGCTGCGCTACGACGAGGTGGACTACATCATCGAGGGAACTCTGGAAATCGTGATCGACGGGCGGAAAGTCACGGGAAAGAAAGGCGACATGATCTTCATCCCCGCGAACTCGTCGATCACCTTCAGCGCGCCCTGCTTCGCGCGGTTTCTCTACGTCACCTATCCGGCGGACTGGGCGTCGCAGTAACGGCGCAAGCGGAATTCCAATCGGAAGAGGGAGCGCTTTCGAGCTCCCCGGACGTATGAAGGAGGGACAGACACATAATGAAAAAGTCCACAGTGCGTGCGTTTATGCAATGCGTTCTGCCGCTTCTCCTCGTCGCGCTTCTCGTCTCCGCGGCCTCGGCCGCTCCCATCGGGCTCGACCCGGGCAAATGGGCTCCGGCGGCGTACCAGCGCCTCGTCGCGTTCGTCGAGGCCAACGGATCCGGCGGTCCGAACTACGACCCGGCGAAACCCCCCTATGTCGTTTTCGACTGGGACCAGACCTGCATCTTCAACGACACGGAAGAGGAACTCTTCCGCTACAAGATCGAGACGCTCAACTTCAAGATGACGCCCGATGTCTTCGCCGAGGCCATCCGGAAGGACATCCCGAAGGACGACTTCGCGGTGAAGAACGTCGACGACAAAGCGGTGAACATCGACAGTATCGGCGCCGACCTCGACGCGGCCTACACCTTCCTCTACAAGAACTACGAAGGGTTCGGCGCGGGAGGCAAGATGACGCTTGAAGAGGCCCGCGCCACGGAAGAGTTCGTCGACTTCCGCGGGAAGCTGGCGTGGCTCTACGAGGCCATCGGCGAGACGTTCAGCGCCGACGTGAGCTATCCTTGGGTGCTCTACCTCTTCAGCGGAATGACCGTCGACGAGGTGCAGGCGCTTACGGAGAAGTCCAACGACGTCGGTCTCGCCGCGAAGCTGGAGACCTACACGCTCACCAGCTCGAAGACGCTTCAGACGAAGGCCGGAGTGGTCTCCGGCTCCTACAAGCGCGGCCTGCGGACGGTTCCCGAGATGTCCAACCTGATGAACGTCCTCCGCTCGAACGGCATCCACGTCTACGTCTGCACGGCGTCGCTCGACAACGTGGTCCGCGTCTTCTCCAACCTGCCGAAGTACGGCTACAACGTCCCGCAGGAGAACGTGCTCGGGATGCGCGTGGCGAAGGTGGACGGAAAGTACGTCCCGCGCTACGACGACACGTGGGTGCAGACGCAGCAGGCGGGAAAGACCGAGGCCATCAAGCGCGAACTCGTGAGCAAGTACGGCTACGGCCCGATCGCCGTCTTCGGCGACAGCCAGGGCGACTACAGAATGTGCGTGGACTTCGAGGAGACGCAGGTCGTCCTCGTGGTGAACCGCCTCCGCAAAGACGACTTCGGCAAGCTCGGCCTGCAGGCGATGGAAACGCACGGGAAGCCCGACGCGAAGTT
>LVBO01000302.1 GCA_001604435.1 Synergistales bacterium Syner_01 | reverse complement strand
AGGATCAGCTGTCTCGGTTCGAGGGAGACCTCCCGGACGCTCTCGGCGAGCACCCGGTTCTCACGAAGTCGGCGCAGCCGCGTTCGCGGCGGAAATGTACAGGTCATGGTGTTTTCTCCTTGTCGACAGTTTGGATGAGTTTTTCACATGCATTGCTCAGGGGTACGAGTTTGTTCTGCACGACATCCCAGACGAGCGGGAGGCTTACCGAGAAATACGCGTGCGACAGAACGTTGCGCAGGGCGACAACCTTTCTCCATTCGATTCCCGGAGCGCGGGCACGAAGTTCCTCGGGGAGATGCCCGGCCGCCTCGCCGATTATCTCAAGATTTCTGATGACGGCATCCACTGTTCTCTCGTCCTGTTCGAAATCGTCGAAGTCCAGATCGCGGGTATATTTCAGCACTTTCTTGATCGCTTCCGCGATGTCGTCCAGGTAGAGTCCGTAGTCTCTAGGCATAGAGGGCCTCGCACTCGATGGCCGATTGTATCCTGGGTTTGACTGTATCGGCCATCACCAGGTCGACAGAGCGCTCAAGGATATCCTCCAGGTAGAATTTCAGATCCATGTAGTTGTCGAACGTCGGCTCGGAAAACTCCACAAGGATGTCTACGTCGCTGTCGGCATGGTCATCCCCTCTGGCGAAGGAGCCGAAAAGGGCGATCTTCGTCACGCTGAAGCGGGATGCAAGCGCTTCCTTTTTTTCGACGAGAATCCGCAGAATACTGTCGCCGGACGATACATCCATTTCGTTCCCCTCCTTTCGCCCTGTTCTGCACGTTGCATGTCGTTATCGCTGCCTCTTTTCCACATTCTTTCAGTAAAATATTGTACGGCTTTCCGTATCGTTATTCAATGAGAGATCGCCCCGATTATTCTTTACGCAACGACTCCAGCGCGGCGACGAGGCCGTCGAAGTCCGCGCTTCGCATCACGAGCGGCGCTCGCCCGAAGAGGCGTTCCACCGCTCTTCCGCACGTCTCCCCCCACGCGACGAGCGCGGTCTCCGGGCGGGGTGGCGGCGCGCTTGCGCTCCACGCCGCGGCGAGGGCGGCGCTGCCGAAGACGAGAGCGTCGAGCCCGCATTCGTCCCAGAGCGCTTCATAGGACTCCCAGCCCGGCGGGAGCGAAGGGAGCATCCTGTAGGCGGCAATGTTCTCCGGAAACGCGCCGACCGACCGGACTGCTTCCTCGGGAAGAGGGGATCCGGCCTCGTTCCGGAAAAAGACAACGCGCTCACCCGGACGGACGCGTGCTGCGAGTAGCGCCGCGAGCGCCTCCGATGTCGAGGGCGAGGCGACGGCGTCGGCGCGGATGCCGAAGGAAGCAAGCGCTGCGGCCGTTCCCTCGCCGATGACGGCGATGCGGCCCGATATGCGCCTCGGATCGATCCGGCGCAGCAGGATCGCCGCACCTCGGGGGCTGGTGAGGACGAGCCAGTCCGCTTCCGCAATCGAGGAATCCTCTCCGCTCCTGAAAAGTTCCTCCAGCGAAAGCAACGGAAGGCTGTACGCGTCCGCGCCCAGCGATTCGAGCGCGCGCGCCGTGGTCCAGCTCCCGGGCGAGGGGCGTACGAGGCCGACCTGGAGTCCGCGCAGAGGCCCCCGTTCCGGCGAGAGGCGAATCCCCGCGGTCTCTCCGAGTGCGACGATGCTCGGACTGGGGATGTCCGGCGAGTCCGCGGAGGAAAAGGAGACGAGCCGGGCCCGACCCCAGCCGCCCCAGGCGACTGCGGCGCACGGTTCGTCGGGGGCCATTCCCCCCTCCAGCAGCAAGGGACGGAGCTTCGTCCACGACGACGCTCCCATGTAGATCGCCTTGGTTCCGCGAAGCGCCCCGATCGCTCTCCATGCGTCGGCGTCCGGTTCCTTGCCGTCCGCGCTGTGCCCGGAAACAAGAGTGACCGAGTCGGCCGCGCCCCTGTGCGTAGGCGGGATGCCCGCGCTTCCCAGTCCGCCGAGAGCGGCCGTGATGCCGGGCGTGAAGGTCCAGGGAACTCCGGCGTCTTCGAGCGCGATCGCTTCCTCTCCGCCCCGCCCGAAGACGAAGGGGTCGCCGCCCTTGAGTCGGACGACGCTCTTCCCCGTTCGCCCCAGATCGACGAGGAGCGCGCAGATCTCGCTCTGTTTCGGCGACGGCCTCCCCTTGCGCTTGCCGACCGGGTGGAAGACGCACGAAGGGGGGGCGAGCTGAAGGAGGTCGGGGTGGATCAGACTGTCGTACACGATATGCTCCGCGCTTTCGAGCAGATCTTTTCCCTTCAGCGTCAGCCAGAGCGGCCCGCCGCACCCCGCGCCGACGAGATGGACCGTCATCGGAGATCGCCTCCGGCGAGAGCCGCGGTACGGACGGAAGGAGCACCGGCGCGTTGAGAGCGTTCTTCCTTCCGGGGAGGAGGCGGAACGGCGCACGCCTTCAACAGCCGGGCCGCTCGCGGTTCGTTCCGGAAGAGTCCGCCGAGAGAACACCCGGCGTCCAGCGCCTCTTCGTCCGTTCCGACCGTCGTTTCGAAGGTCAGTGTTACCGAGTTCACGCCGTCGCACTCAAGGATCTCCGCGTGCAGCACCATCGTCTCCCCGTGAAGCTCCGCGAGCGCGGCGAAGGGGACGTGGCAGCCGACGCCGAGCGTTCGGAGCAGCGAGCGTTCGGCGATCGAACAGAGGTGCGTCCTCCTGTCGGTGATGCGTTCGCCCATTGGGAAGAGCGCGCCGTTCAGGGGCGCTTCGAGGGCGATGATTCCCTGGCAGGGCGCGGGAAGAAACGGAAGCGTCGTCGTGTTCGGCGTTTTGATATCAAGGCGGTCGAGCCCGGCGCGCGCGAGGACGACTGCGTCGTAGAGTCCGTCGTGCAGCTTCTGGAGGCGGGTGGCGACGTTTCCGCGAAGCTCCCTCACGGAGAGGTCGGGGCGGCGGCGCAGCAGCTGGGCGCGGCGGCGGGGGCTTGAAGTGCCCACGACCGCGCCGCGGGGAAGGCTCTCCAGGTTCTGTTCCTCACGGCAGAGCAAGAGATCCTCTACGGAGTCGCGGGGGCAAACGGCGGCGATCTCCAATCCTTCGCGGCAGCATGAGGGGAGATCCTTCAGGCTGTGGACCGCTCCGTCGCCCATGCCGCGCAGCAGCGCCTCCTCGATGCAGCTTGAGAATGCGCCCGAGCCGCCGAAGGAACAGAGCGGGCTGACCGTGTCCCGATCCCCCTTGGTGGAGACGCGCTCGATGTGGACGTCGAGCCCGAGCGAACGAAGAGAGGCTGCGACCCGTTCGGTCTGAACGAGGGCGAGGGTGCTTCCGCGTGTGAGCAGTTTCATGAACGGTCTCCTTCCAGAGAGTGCCGCAGTCGGCGCTTCAGCGCGGCGGAGCCGGCCGGAGAGCGTCCGCCGCTGGCGACGCCGACTGTGTACCAGTGGTTTTCGGCGGGAGAGGGTATATCTTCCGGAAGCGCCGCGACGGAAGATGCAACGCGGAACTGCGCGGCCAGCGACCAGGTCCCGAGCTCACCGGCGCCGCAGCAGTTCATGAGGCAGCGCGTCCC
>LVBO01000301.1 GCA_001604435.1 Synergistales bacterium Syner_01 | reverse complement strand
TTTTTCACCAGCTCGTCCAGCTCGATGGATTGCGCGCGAAAGACTTCCTCGAGCTCCTCCATCCGGCCGCCTTCTGCGAACTCCTCCATAGCCGCCGGGATCGTGACTGCGAACTTGCCTCCCGGGATCAGAAACAGAAGAACGGCCGATATCACTCCATAGTCGATATACCCTTTTCTCCGGCGCGTGCTGTGTGCCATGTTCATACCCTCTTTCCGTCGGGATTTACGGGAAGCCCGCGTGGGGATTCCTCATTAAAGACGCCGCGTACCGTAAAAACCGGCCGAGGCTACTTCGGAAAATGGACTCCGTTGATGAGTTCCTTGATCCACCCTTGCGCGCTCCCGTACTCTTTCTTCGGCAGCAGGACGGCGAGGAGAAGGTCGTCGTTCGCGAAGAGCGCCGTCACCAAGGCCTTCCCGCCGCGCGCGGAATACAGGCCGACGGGAACGTCTCTTCCCTGGATTTTCCAGATAGACCGTCCGCTCTCCTTCGCATCCAGTTCATCGAGGAGATTCGCGTGCGCATCCTCCCCGTCCAGCGCATCGTAGAAGACGGACAGGAGTATGAGCGTGTCCTTCTTCCCTTCGATCGTGTACGTGAACGATTCTCCGAGGACGTCGATCGGGTCGAGCTGTTCCACGGCGTCCTTTTTCGCCCCTTGGGGAAGCGTCACCGTGAAATGTTCGGTAGGAGAGCGGAAGATGCGTTCGTCCCGCAGGTCGGCGAAGGGCGGAGGCGGAGAGAGGGCGGGGAGGGGGTGAATCAGCGTCATCGCGTCGAGCAGCGCGTCGACCGCCGTCTTCCCTTTGTTGAAACGGTCCATTTCAAACGAAGAAAACGTAAAATCGTACACGGCGGGAGCAAAGACTCGCGAAGGCGTATCCGCCTGCTGTTTGACCGCGACGAGACACAAACGGTAGACAAAAGTCGAATCCGGCTTCTGGACGGAAAAATCGTGGATGACAGCGTCGCAGCCTGCCACTGAACGGTTCTTCGTCTGCAGAGGAGTGTATTTCCCCCTTCGTTTGTGCATCTCGATCATGGCGTTCAAAACGGCCTCCAGCGGGTTCTTCTTCTCCAAGATCGCCGTGAGCGCGGTGGATTCGTCCTCCGTGCTCCGCCCGAAGGCCAGCAACGAGATCAACACTTTTTCCTTGTCGGCCTCATCGTAATAATCGTAGCAGTGGACCCCCTCCTCCTTCAGATCGTCCGCATCGCGCCATCCAGGGGAGAGTTCGATAGTGAACACGCCTTCGTGGACTTTTCGCGGAGGGGCGACCGGTTTGCGGACAACCCGGACGGAGGAGACGACTTCGCTGAACGGTCCTTCGAGCATGGCGGCGGTATTGATCGTCGTATTGAAGAAAAAGGTGTAGGCGGCTTTGTCCACGACGAGCACGACGACCCTTCCCGCGAACTGCACGGGGCTCCCCGGCGGGTAGTAGAGGAAGTCGTGCTTCACCGCCTCGGTTCCGGAGAGCGAGATGTTTCTCATGCCGATCGCCTGGTATCCCGCGAATCCCGCGGCGTTCTTCCGGATGCCTTCCTGGAGAACTGTTGAAGGGCTTTTCTGTTCGAGGAGGGACTCTTTCATCAGGAAGAGCTCGCCGACGGGATGTCCCTGGTACAACAGGACATGGTACGCCTTCGCACCCGGAGATTCCTGTTGCACCCAGCCGTGCGGCGTGGAGTACTCCAGGTCGTCCACGGTATGCACCCCCGCATGCGCCGGAATCGTCAATGCGCACAACAGACCCAGTAGCAACGCGAAGAATACGAAACACCCTTTACGAATCACCGGTATTCCCCCTTCCCGTATCGCCGGTCCGCTGCGCCTGACGCCGCATTGATAAGAGTGGAGCGACGCACCCTCCGCGAGCGTTTCCGGGGAGGGTGGATTTCGAAAGTTCAAAGTGCGGCGCCGCGCATTCCGGGCCTGCATCGTCGCATTATTGTACCACGATGCGCACTTTTTCATCAGGCTGTCTTCGGCGGGAGGCGAAATGGTTTCCCGAGGGAATGAAGCGCGGCCGGAGGGACGCCCCGGCCGCGGAAAAGCGCTACAATCCGAGCATCGGCAGCACGGTTTCCAGATCCTTGTCTCCGCGTCCCGAGAGATTGACCAGCAGTATCTGATCCTTTCGCATCGAAGGGAGCCGTTTCAGCGCGTACGCCAGCGCGTGCGAGCTTTCCACCGCGGGGATGATCCCCTCCTTCCGGCAGAGACGACCGAAAGCGTCCAGCGCCTCGGCGTCCGTCACGGAGACGTACTTCGCCCTGCCGGTGTCCTTCAGGTAGGAGTGCTCCGGACCGACGCCAGGATAATCGAGGCCTGCCGCCACGGAGTGCACCGGAGCGGGCTCTCCCTTCTCGTCGAAGAGGACGTACGTGTTGAAGCCGTGGACCTTGCCCGGAACGCCTGCGGAAAGCGTGGCAGCGTGCGCCCCCAGACCGAACTGCAACCCCTTCCCCGCGGGTTCCACGCCCGTGACGGCGACCTCCGGATCGTTCAGGAATCCCGAGAAGAGGCCGATGGCGTTGCTCCCGCCGCCGACGCATGCGGCCACCTCGTCGGGAAGACGTCCCTCCCGTTCGAGCATCTGTACCCTGGCCTCCCGTCCGATGACGCTCTGAAAGTAGCGCACGACTTCCGGATACGGCGACGGTCCGACGACGGAGCCGAGAAGATAGAAGGCGTCGAGGTCGTTCATCCACGCCATGAGCGCGCTGTCCACGGCCTCTTTGAGCGTCGCCTGACCGTCGTGTACGGGGACGACCTTCGCGCCCAGCGCCTTCATCCTGGAGACGTTCGGCGCCTGCCGCTCGACGTCGACGGCCCCCATGTACACCGTGCACTCCATCCCCATCAGGGCCGCCGCCGTCGCGCTCGCCGTTCCGTGCATTCCGGCCCCCGTCTCGGCGATAAGGCGCTTCTTTCCCATTCGCTTCGCCAACAGCGCCTGCCCGAGCGCGTTGTTGATCTTGTGCGCGCCGGTGTGGTTCAGGTCCTCCCGCTTCAGAAAAAGTCGCCCGCCGCCGCACTCCCCGGAGAGGTTGACGCACTCCGTGATCGCGGATGGCCTGCCCACGTACTCTGCGAGCAGGGTGTCCAGCTCTTTTTGAAACGCGTCGTCCGCCACCGCGTCGTCGAAGGCCCTCTCCAGCACGGCCAGCAGCTCCGCGATACCCTCCGGCACGAACCGTCCGCCGTACTCCCCGTAATACCCCCGTTGTGTCTGTCCGTTGTTCGCCTGCGTCATTTCGATCTCCTCCTTGAAGTTGAAAATATGCTTTTCGCTGAATACAAAAAGGGCCGTCTCTTGCGACGGCCCTTTGAAACTACGGATACAAAAAGGGCCGCGGGAAACGTTCGTTCCCGCGGCCCCCTGAAAACAGGTCAAAGGCGGCGGGACCCTAGGGCCACCACCACCACATGTTCATCGTCGTAAAACTTCGGTCGAGTGTGTGCGCTGTCTTTTTCATGCAGGGACAATAGCACGGCGACCCCTGCTTTGTCAATGCGCAAATTTCAAATCGCTTTTTTTTCGTTTTTGAGAGAGAATAGCCGGGTGAAACGACATCCGTTGAAGAGGAGGATCATCATGCTGTGCGTTCGGAAGACATCGATAGGAAAAATCGCCATCGGCGGGGACGAGGAGCACGTCACGCACCTCTATCTGCCGAAGAGCACGGAGCTCATCGAGCGTTTCGACGGGAAAGAGACGCCCGTGATCCGGGAGGCCTTTCGTCAGTTGGAGCTGTACCTCGAAGGGAAGCTCAAGGAGTTCTCGTTGCCGCTCCTGGCCGAGGGGACGCCCTTCATGAAGAGGGTCTGGAGCGAGCTGCTGAAGGTTCCCTACGGGACGACCACGAGCTACAAGGATCTCGCCGAGGCCTCCGGCAATCCGAAGGCGGTCCGCGCGGTGGGAACGGCGAACGCGAAGAACCCCATCGCCATCTTCATCCCCTGCCACCGCGTCATCAACACCGGCGGCAAGCTCGGCGGATACGGCGGCGGGCTGGACCTGAAAAAAACCCTTCTGGAGCTGGAAGCCCGCAACAGAGCGTAGGAGGTCGTTCGAGTGCGCATAGTCAGCGTCAGCAGGCGGACCGACATCCCCGCATTCTATTCGCCGTGGTTGTTCCGGCGTTTAAAGGAGGGGTACGCCCTCGTCCGGAACCCGCGGAACGCGAAGCAGACGCGCTTCGTCTCGCTGAAGCCGGAGGATGTGCAGTGCTTCGTCTTCTGGAGCAAGGACGCCCGGCCGATGTTCGCGCATCTCGACGAGCTGGAGGCGCACGGGAGCGCGTTCTACTTCCTGTGGACCGTCACGTCGTACGGCCCCGAGTTCGAGCCCGGCTTTCCCCGGAAAGAAGAGATCGTGTCCGCCTTCCGGCGGTTGAGCGGGCGTATCGGACCTCGGCGGACGATCTGGAGGTACGACCCCGTCGTCGTCGACGAGTCCTTCCCCGTCCGGAAGCACCTGGAAGCGTTCGCCCGCATGTGCGCGTCGTTCGAAGGGGCGACCGAGCGGTGTATCGTCAGCTTCGTCGACATGTACCGGAAGCTGCGCGGGAAGAGGATAACCGAGGTCCGCGAAGAAGATACGCGGACCATTGCTCGCGGTTTCCCGAAAATTGCCCAAGCGTACGGCATAGCGGTGCAGTCCTGCTGCGAGTCGGCGGACTTCGGAGCGGAAGAGCTCCTCTCCGGAGCATGCATCGACGCAGCGCTCGTCGAGGAGCTTTCGGGGAAGCCTGTTCCGGAGAAAAAGGACGCCGGGCAGCGTCCCCTTTGTAGGTGCGCCCCGAGCGTGGACATCGGCGCGTACGACACCTGCCCGGCCGGGTGCGCGTACTGCTACGCCACACAGAGCGCGGCGGCCGTCCGCGCGAATGCCTCGCGCCATGATCCCGCCTCTCCCCTGTTGAGCGGGACCCCGTCGCCCGAAGAGCAGCAGCTCATAGAACGGTCGCGCACACCGCAGCAGAGGCGCCTCGCTCTCTTTTAATGCATCGGCAGCGCCCTCCCGTTACCGGCTCCCCCCTTGCTTCTTAACGGAGCAAAATTGACAACCCTTCTCATCAATGCTATCGTGACGCTAATGACATTACGGAATAAATGACACCCGCCCGGCGGAGCACTCCCGGCGGTCTTCACACATGAAAGGAAGAGGCAAACGCATCTTCGAACAGACCTTCCGGAATATCGACGACCTCCTCAGGAAAGAGGCGGGGTGCATTACGGAACTCGACTACACCGAGCAGACTTCTTGGCTCCTTTTTTTGCTCTGAAGCGTCATCATAAGGAGAGATTTTCATGCTGATAAGCCGACTGCGGCTGGAAAACTGGAGGAACTTCAGGGAACTCGACGTTCCGCTTCGCGATGTGACCTACATTCTGGGGGCGAACGCTTCCGGAAAATCCAATCTGCTGGATGTTTTCCGTTTTCTGCGCGATGTAGGAAAAAGCGTGGGAGGCGGTTTGTCCGCCGCCGTGAACAGCCGGGGAGGGTTCGATGACCTGTGTTCTCTCCACTCGCCGTCGACTTCCGAAGTCCTGGTGGATGTCGAAGTGTCCGAGGATGCGGACGAACAGCCTTTGTGGAGGTATGTCCTGGGGTTCCGTGCGCTTGAGAGCGGGGGGGTTGCTGTTTCCCGCGAAGAGGTGGCGCGGAAGGGCGAGATCCTGCTGCGCCGTCCCGGTTCAGACGACATTCAGGACGATGCGCTGCTCTCTCAGACGCATCTGGAGCAGACGCAGGTCAATGCGCGTTTCCGCGAGATCGCCGCATTCTTTTCCGGCATACGCTATCTTCACCTTGTGCCGCAACTGCTGAAGTACCCGGAAAGGGCGGGGGTACGCTCTCTGGACGACGACCCTTTCGGCGCGGGATTTCTGGAAAAACTTGCCGGCACGGATGATTCTGTTCGCCGCGCCCGCCTTGAGATGATCGAAGCATTCCTCCGTACGGCCGTTCCCGGATTCGATACGCTGCAATTCATCAAGGACGAGAGGGGGAATCCTCGCCTGAGAATGCTGCATTCGCACGCTCGGGCGGCGGAAGGGTGGCGGAGCGAGGAGTCATTTTCCGACGGTACGCTTCGTCTTATCGGCCTTCTTTGGATTTTGCAGGAGGGCGGGCCCGTGTTGTTGCTGGAGGAGCCCGAACTCTCGCTGAACGAGGGGATTGCGGAAAGGCTGCCGGAAGTGATGGAACGGCTTCGAAACAGGGGCTCCAAGCGTTCCCAGCTCGTGATCTGCACTCAGAGTGAAGCGTTGCTTTCGAATCCGGGGATCGATGGTCGCGGAGTGATCGCGTTGGAAGTCGGCGAACAGGGTTCAAGGGGACGTGTGTTGAATGCGCAGGAGATGGAAGCGCTGGACGCCGGATTTTCAATATCGGAGGCCGTTCTCCCCAAGTTGCGCCCTAAATTCCTGAATCGCCTCGGGGCGAAGGAATGATGTATTGGAACGTGGCAACCGAGGATGAATTGAGCGAATCCGTTGCGGAACGTCTTCTTCGGTCGCTCCCGCCGCCTGTGGAGCTCGTCAACAGATTCAGGAGAAGAGGATTCGGTTATCTTCGGAAGAATGCCGGGAAGTGGCGAAGTTTGGCACGGACTCAGGCGGTTCTGTTGTTGACGGATCTGGACCGGGCCGCATGTCCTTCGGGACTTATCTTTGAATGGTTCGGAGAGCAACATAGATTACCCGACCGACTTCTCGTACGCGTCGCCGTCCGGGAGACGGAGAGCTGGCTGCTTGCGGACCACGAGGCGATGCGCTCTCTGCTTGATATTCATTCCGGATTGCCCGATGCCCCGGATACACTACCCGACCCCAAACAGACGTTGCTCACGCTTGCGCGGCAGGCGCCCCGCGAGATTCGTCTCGGTCTGGTGCGACAAGAGGGAACTCGTCTGCTGCAGGCGCTTCGATACAACAGCCTTCTTTCGGAATGGGTTTTCTCGGAATGGGAGCCCGAGCGCGCAGCGAAACGTTCCGAGAGTTTGCGGCGTGCGATTCACAGAATAAAGGAGCGCGCTCTTGAGTTCTCCGGAAAGTGAATGCTCGTCATTAGGAGCGTGCCGTTTCGAGTAAGTGAAAGATTCCCCTCTCCCGTCACCGGCTCGCTTGGCGGAGCGCCTCCAGGGCCGCCGTTCCCTTCAGCTTTTCGTTGTCCTCCGCATACTCCAGCGCGCGTTTTCCGCGGGCGTCGCGGGTGCGCGGATCGGCTCCGTGTTCCAGCAGCAGAAGCACTACGGCGGGGTTCGGGGTGTCTTCCGCCGCCGCCATCAGCGGTGTGATTCCGCGTTTGTCCTTTGCCTCTAGCTCCGCTCCGGCTCTCAGCAGCGCCGAGATCACTTTCGGATTCGGATTGCCCGCGGCCGCCCAGAGGAGCGCCGTCCCTCCGACCTTGTTCCGGGCATCCACGCGCGCGCCCTTCGCGAGCAGCGCCTCGACGATCTCATGGTTTTCGTTCCGCGCAGCCGCCCACATCAGCGGCGTTTCATCGTAGCCGTTCTGCTCGTCGGGGTCGGCTCCGGCCTCGACGAGCAGTTCGATCACGCGGGGGTGCGAGGCGTTTTCCGCCGCCGCCATCAGCGCGGAACCGCCGACCGTGTTGCGCGCTTCGACGTCGGCGCCCGCTGTAAGCAGCGCTTCCACAACCCGAGGATTGGGGTTTTCCCCCGCAGCCCAGATCAGGGCGGTCTCGCCGTACTCGTTCTTCGCGTTCACGTCGGCGCCGGTGTCCAACAACACTGCGACCGCTTCGGGGTCTTCATTGTCCGCGGCGGCGGTCATCAGGGGAGTGCGGCCGTACCCGTCCCGTTCGTTGGCGTCCGCCCCCGCTTCGAGAGCGGCGCGTATTTCCGACGCCGAGCCCTCTCGGCAGAGTTCGATGAAGGCGTTTCCGCTCAGCGTCGCTCCGGCTGTGTGAACGGAGAAAAGAAGAAAGAGCAATAGGAAATGAGTATACCGAATCATGGAACGACCTCCTTGAAAGGATCGTCATAGAAAAGATGAGCGAATTGTAGCATATCTCTAAAGACGAGATAACGGATAATCCCGGTCAAGCTGCATGAGCAGTTTTTTCACCGGCTAATCTGTTTGACATTTCAAGCTCGGTAGAATAAGCTGTGCGTCAACAAAGCGCAGTATGAAATTGCGGGCGCGGCGCTCTTTTTTCGGAAGGAAGCCTGCCTGCATTCTCTGTGTTCTGAAGGAGGTGCGGAGATCATGTCTTCAGGAAATAGCGCAGTATCGGCCCGGGGGGGGCGCGGGGCGCGCGTGCGCCGGGGGGGAAGCATCTTGTTCTGGTTGCCGTTTCTTCTTCTCGCGGCGCTTCTTCCCGTTCCCCGAAACGGGGCGTGTGCACAGACGGAAGAGGGACGCGAAGCGCGTTCTCCGTCGAACGAGACGCTCCGCGAACGTATCGCGCAGCTTGAAAAGGCGCTTTCCTTCCGGAGCGAAGGCGAGCGGATGAAACAGCGCGGCGACTTTCTCGGCGCGCTGCTTTCATTCAAACGCAGCCATGCGCTCTACCCCGACTCTCTGCTGGAGCGAAAAATTCGAGAGCTGACGGCGGGAGAGCCTTCCTCTCCGCGCCCCGATCTGCAGCCCCTTCGGGACAGGATAGCCCTGCTGGAGGAACTGCTTGCCGGTCTTGGTACGCTCGATAATCTGTTCGGACCTGAGGAGACGCCGGTTTCTTCCGGCCCGGTTGCCGCCGTTCCGCCGGGAGAAGAATTTTCACCGGAAGATGTGTTTATCGGAAACGAGGATCCGGACTGGAAAAACTACCCGGAACTGCCCGAGGAAAAGGCGGCGATCGAGGAGTCCTTCGACGAGTTCCGGAGCGCGCTGAAAGAGGGCGATATCGAACGGGCCGTCTCCGTGATCGACGAGGACCGGCGGGAGGAGTACGCCGTGCTCTTCGCCCACAAGCCCGAGGCCATGCCTTCGTTCGCCGAACTCCTCGACACCGCGGAGATGAGCTTTCTCAGCGCCGCGGAGCGCGCCGACCCTGCGACCTCCACGGCGCTTCGCACATCGGAGTACGCTGTCGTCCTCGACGGTTTTACGTTCTATGTCCGGTGGATAAAGGTCGACGGTAAATGGGTTCTCTTCGACTTTTAACGTCTCCGGCCGGGAAAGGAGGGGAAATACCGTGCGTAACCGCAGACTGCCGCATATCGTAGTCATCATCGCGACCATCCTCTGGTCGTGCGCCGCGCCGTCCTTCGTCGAAGCGTGGAGCCAGCAGCCGCACAG
>LVBO01000300.1 GCA_001604435.1 Synergistales bacterium Syner_01 | reverse complement strand
TTGCGCGTCAGTTCCTGCTGAACCCAGGAGTAAAAATCGACTTCGTTCTCGGGAATCTGGATCTGGTAGCGTTCAAGCTGGGCGATCGCGCGCTTGAACACCTCTATCTGACGCATTCGTTCGGCGGACTCAAGCTCGATCCGCATCCCCTGGGTCCGCAAGTCCTTCTCGGCGGCACGAAGCTGTTCAATCTGCTTGACCAGATGGAACGCCCCGAAGATCATCCCTCCGGACACAAGAAGAAGAATGAGAAAGATAAGCGTATCCTTGCGGGTCATTGAGAACCAGCCTCCTTCTCTACAGGAAACGCAGGAGGGATCGTCGCCGCGAAATCACGCAACGAACAGGCGAGCGTGTAGTCGACGAGCGACTGCCCGTCGCGCACAACCCTGGTAGTCACAGGAAAATCGACCGCCGCTACGACAGGAGCGTCCAAAAGCCCCTTACCGAACTCGACGACGTCGTCTTCTTTGAAGGCGCTTCCTTGAAGCGAAACCTTCCCCGGAACGATCGAGAGCGTTCGGACCCAGACGCCGGGGGGCAGAGAAGTTTCCATGGCCTGCAGGAACTCCAGCGCGGGAAGCTCGTCCTGCAGCAGCTTGAGCGCGGAAACATACACCGCCTCTTCCTCGCCGAGGCGGCGCAACTCGTTCGCAAGGCGTGCGTTCTGCGCGCGCTGGATTGAAAGCGTGTCCTCCAAAAAAGCGACGCGATCCACCAGGGAACGATAGTTCCAAAAAGCCCAGAAGAGCGTCGAGCCGCCGATAAGAAAGAACGAGAGAAGGAACAGCGTCATAAAAAGACGGGAGATATTCAGGCGCTTCTTCTGCGACTCGACAAGAGCGCGGGGGCGAAGATCAAGCGACACCTTCATGACAGTTCACGCACCGCCAACCCTACGGCGGTCTCCCAGCCAAGCGCATCGTCGGAGGGAACCGGAATTCCCCACGGACTCCACGGATCCGCGGCAAGTACCTTCAGTCCGGTCGTCTCCTCGATGACGTCCTTCAAACCTGCTTCGCCGACGAAATGCCCTCCCAGCATGATGTGTTCCACCTGAAGCTCCTTGTACTGGTTTCGAGCGAACGTAAGCGTATTGCCGATCTCGCGCACAAGCGCGGTAAAATCTTTCTGCTCCTCCTCGACTGTGTTGATGTCGATCAACGACGTTCTGTACAAAACGCCGTTGTCCTTATAGCCGAGTATAAGCTGGCTTACCCCGTTTTCGGCGAAGACGGCCAGATACCCTCCGGGGAACGAAAGGGTCGGTCCCAGCGCCGCGCGGAACATGGCGACGTTCTCGGGCTCGATGGTTGCCAGCTGCATACCGGCAGTAGCGGCAAGGCGCATCACCGACTCGACGGTACGAAGCCTGCACGCCGCCACCAGAACGGACATCATCCCCGGCTCGCCTTTGAGAGGGTTCTCGACCTTCGAGATATCTACCGCCGCGTCGGAGAAAGCGTACGGGAAGTATTTTTCGAAGTCCCACTGCAGCGCCTCGCGGGCATCGTTCATCTCGAGCTCGGGCAGTTCTATCACGCGAATCAGGATATCGCGCGAAGGGATGGACAGCGCAACCGGAACCTTGAACCCGCCGATGCTGGATCCCAACGCCTGAAGAGCCGCGAGCAAGTCGCCGGCGTCGGCAAGGGAGTTTTTGCGGATTCCCTTTCCGCCCGAGGGGACGGAAACTTTTTTCGCCACCCTCAGCCTCGACAGATTCCCCTCGAGCTCGATGTATCGAAGATCGTCCTCGTGCAGCGCCAAGCCCGCTTTGTTCTGTGTTTTTTTAAAAAGCGCCGAAGCGGCGGCCATACGCGCATTCCCCCCTTGACCAAGATGAACGGGTACATTGTATCATTTCATCAAAGAAAATTTAACGACTTTTCCAGTAAAGAGGCTTCATAAGTCCGCTTTCATCATCCGCCTCATTGGGCAACCAGGAGATATCCATTAAGAGCATGTTCTCTCCTACTTGGACAAAGCCGGGAACAGCACCGCTTCCATATCTGGTTACACCAAGAACAAGATTTCCCTTTGAAATAGAAATTCCCGAAACAAGAGTATCCGGAAGTTCTATATACTTTTTATCTCCGATGACACCTTCTCCGGTGGCCACCTTCATTGCGTACACGCGCGAAGAACCGCTGTCGGAACAAGGATCTAAATCCGGACGGAACGTGCTGAAAAAAACATAACCCTTATAAATAAACGGAGGTGTAGACATTCTTTCAAAACCGAACTTTTCCGTTTTCTTAAGTAAATTTATACGCCACCCTCCCGCTCCAAGAGGAGCAGCTATTGACGCGGACTCGGCGGAAAGAGCAGAAAGAGTGTCTCTTTTCACAGGAAATTTTGCAATGTTTGCCACGTCGGAAACATTCAATGCAACGAAATAGTGTTGCTCATCTGCCCCCGGGGCCCCCAGATAATCTTCAACATCACCGGTTCCGGCAACTACCCACAGCTGCTTTTTAATTTTTGTAGCATCAATGGAATATGACAATCCTTGGTTCGCTTGGAAATCGAAAATCGGCTGCAACTTATCTTTCCATTCGGAGGAGCTCGTTGAAGAGAGATCCCCTTTGTAAAGCATGCCCGCTCTATCGCCGACGAAAAATGTCTTGATCACTCCGCGGCTCCCTTCAAAAAGCGCGGCAACCGGAGAAACAACGGCATCGTCGACCGGAATTCTTTCGATTATCTTTCCATCTTCCATTCTACCAATGTAGATCACGCCTTTTTTCGAGCCGTCATCGTCTTCAGTTACATTACCCGACGTTCCGTTTCCCATAATAAACACCCAAACCCACTCCGGCACATCTTTTCCGGCTTCCTGCAATAAGACCCGTCCGATAAAGGGAGTGCTTACGGTGTGCCGGAGCTTCATATAGTTGTACTCTTTTTCCGTGAACTGGTCGTCGGAAACTGTATGCCAATACGGCGCCGATGCTTCGACGATATCGGACTTCGCTTGCCATGTGAGAACAGATCGTTTGGTTACGTCCGTGATGAGCGCAGCTTCGTCGCTTTTATAAATAGCGTTCTCAACAGCCCAAAGCAGACTTGGCGTTTTCGCGTCGGAGACATCCACCACATACATCCCCGCTCCTCCTAAGCCAAGCAATCCCATTAAGAGCGTGCGATACTTACCCTTTGCAAAGACATCCTCCGCAATCAAAGGACCGTCGAGAAGATGTCGCGAATAAGAGTACGTCGTGTCGTATCCTCCGCCCGTACTCATGCTGTCATTCCAGCGCAATCCTCTCAAGCGATTCGCGCTTAACACATTCGGAGGTATAAAGGCGAAGACCTCGTCTCCTCCTTCTTTTATTACCGTTTCACCTATCTTTTCATCTGCATCTCTAAAAGCATGCAGCATCCCCGCATTCGATTGCACATATATTAGAGTCTCTCTATTATAATGCTGTGTTACAAAATCTCTATACAATGCGTCGCTTACAAAACCAGAAGGAGTCCCTATCTTGACAACTCCGCTACGAAATATGTCAAAGAGTTTATAGTGATTCTCTTGATACGTCTCTCCGTTTCGCAACCAATCGATAAAATGTTTTGTGTTATCTATGTTGGGAATCCCCAAAACACTTTGTAAATCGGCTGTATAAGCGAAGTCGTAAGGATTCGATACACCTTGGAAAGCAGTAAAAATAGAACGGGTAGCCGCATTTTTTTTTGAGAGCAAAGATGCGGCGCTCCACATTTCGGAAATGCTGCCATCGGCTTTTTTTACTCGTTTGACAAGATTACCCTCCCATTGCCTCCCGCTCCGAGGATGGTATGTTGCCTGGTAATAACCATCATCTTCGATTGTGGTTTTTCCGGGAGAAACAAGAGGAGCGCCGCCGGTAGCAGAGCGGTCCTGTATTTCGAAAAAAATCTCGCGCAACGCCTCAAACAGGCCTTTCATATTGTTGGCCAAATAAGCGGATTTCCCTGTATTGCCCTTAGCAGCCATTTGCTCCAAGGTCTCTGCAAGTGATTCGTTTTCCGGAAGAATCAGTCCGATAACAAATGCTTTAATTTTTTTCGCGGAAACACTCGGATACCCAGACACGGACAATGAAGTCGAACAGAGATTTTGAACGGCATCCACCGGGCTTCCACCGCCTTCCGTATTCGCACCGTCTGTTAAAACTATCAACCAGTTATCTTGACAGGTATCCGTTATTACATTGGGTGCACGGAAAAATTGAAGGGCGGATCCTTTTTCAGTGCTATAACTAGGATTCTTTTGATAAATAGAATATGATAAGGGTGTTCCTCCTTGCGCACGTAATTCTCGCTCTCCCGCATTTCCATCAAACCATTCTTGAAGCTTTAAAAGATGAGCTGTGTCAGAGGTTGACTTAAATGACTCTCGGAGAAGTCCTGTAGCGGAACCAGTTTTCCAAAAAATTTTCTGTAAATCACCAAGGAGCACCCATTCCCACCATGTAGTATACCAATTCCAGAATTGCTTAAGCACTCTTTCAGGAATCCATAAGTACCAGTCCGCCGTAGTTGTAAACGAAGAGTCTAGTGTTTGATCATAAGTGGCCAACGCAATACGTAAACCACGATAAAGATTTTTATCATGCAAAATTCTGTACATGACATTCCGCAATGCATACATTCTACTATCATTCGGATACTTATATTCGCTTTCATTTTCGGTTGGTTCCAAGTCTTCGTCAGTCTTCCGGGCGAAGTACTTGTTGCGATTTTCGACAGAAATTCCCCCGATATCCTCACTAAGAATATATCGAAGATTAGGGTGATAATTAAAATCTATAGAAGTATCATTATTATCGTCTTGATTAATCCCTGGGTTTTTGTCCTTCCCGAAATAGCGAGCACGTATCGTAGAACCGTTTTTTTCCGGACGGGAACCATCACCCCATGTCGGCGCATCCGAATCAAGCTGAAAGCTCATCGATCCGCTTGTATCAAGGAGCATAAGAACATTTGATTCGACCTTTACCCTTATTTCCTTGGGAAATGAAAAAAGAATCGGCTCGGTGTCCGAAACCGGCCACCACGATGGCGGCCACGGTTCCCACCCTTGCCTCCACCGATACCAATCCCACCACCCAGGTTTATCGGTAAAAGTTGGAGGCCATGCTTGACCAAGGGGCCACCAACTCGGTTTTTCAGAAGGAAAAGAAGAAGCTTCAACATATTCTACTTTCATAGAACAAAAGATAGCAGATACAATGAACATTACGCAAAGAATTTTTATATAATATACATAGTGTGTTTTTGAGTGTTTATCTCTTGTCCTCGTTACACGACCCATCACAGTCACTCCCTTCCAACGAAAAGCAGCCTTTTCAGTTCGCTACTCTCTCATTCTGACTCCTTGCTCGATGACCTTTTCGATGCCGTTCAGACGCGCCGTGCTCCGGATCACATAAAAACCGTACTCGCCCGTGCTATCGAAAATTCCTCCGCTTCCCAATCCTCTGTTGGAGCTTGCGTAACTCTGCGTCTGGATGAGGCTTCCGCCTTCCAAGTCTTCAAAGTTCGGAGGGATTTTCATATTCAACGGCATCTCGGCTGCAAAAGTTACGCCCGTAGCCACGTCATAGGTAAGATCGTAGATCACGCTTTCGAACGCCACCCCTTCGACGGCGCCGGGACGCACGCCTTTATCGTTATTTCTGTCACGAGCGACAAGAAATTCGAACGGGGGGCTCGTGGATTCAGCGCCGAGCATATCCGCCGAAGTAACCAGTTGCCCGTATTTTTCCCTTCTTGGGATAAAACCCGATTCGATACTGTCGGAAATCCAGCGTTTCCCCTCTTCAATCCCTGCAAGGGCGGCGTTCATTCTCAGCTCGTCGTCGCTTTTCATCCCAATAACGGCTGTCATGTTTTCTACAATGTACAACGCAAGCCCAACCAGCATGCCCGACACCAGCAACATGACGAGAGAAAGAGGCAGAGCCATTGCCCGCCTTCTCATTAAGGGAAAAACACATGGAAAGTCTCGTTTGGTTTTTTTCAATTTCGTATCCTCCAACTGCGCGATACCACCACATAGCGATATTTTGAATCTCGTGGCCAATGAGCGTCCGCCGCAGTGGGCCACCCTTCTATACCGCTCTGTATACCAGGCGTCCGGCTTGTGCTCGCACGAGCCAAAACGCGAACAGTGAGAACCCTATTCTCATCGGGATCGAAAGTACACCAAAGGCCCGCTATTCCATCGACCGCAGGTTGAGGATTGGATCCCTGTAATAATCTATCAATCATCAACGTATTGTTTCTTACAAAAATTTTAGCGGCACGAACGAAATGAACTTCATCGAAAGCCGCAACAGTTTGTACTGCCGACGAGGTCGGCGATGAAAAACGGAGCGTCAAGTTCGGGGAAAGAGGCGTCGCCACATTTCTGAACGGCGCAGTAGTACTGGGAAACGACACCCACGATTCGATCAGCTGGGCGTTCGTCGACAAATTAGTTGTGGCGCTAAGATTGTCAAAACCCTCTAAAGGCACCACAACATCGGTATTCGCTGGAAGTTGGTATTCATAATTCACTCCGGCCCCTCCCGGCACTGAATACACCAACCAGAGCGCAGGGGCTTCATGTGTAGCAGTTAATTTATAGGTATCATCCGAAGCAAGTTGAACATATCCGCTGAATTTTTTCGTATTATCAGCGGGGAGAAGTTTTGTCATTCCTGAAAAGGCGTTCTGGAAATCCGTCTCGGTATTTGGCAGTCCAAGACCGGCGTTCAACACAAATGGCTGTATCGCCGCCAAAGCGATATGCCCCCGCTGTTTGGCCTCGGTAATATCCTGATGGAATTCGTAACTCTTGAAAACGGAAAAGAACAACGTGATTAAGGCAGCCATAACAAGTCCCGTAATAATCAACGAGATGAGCAATTCGACAAGGGTAAATGCACGGCAACGTCTCATTCGCCTCACTCCTCCCGAGTTTCGCTGGAAAACTTGCTCAAAGGCCGTTCAAGCGTCAGCGAACTCTGTCCCGATACGCTTCTCCACGACACAGTTACCGTCGCTTTGTACTGATCCGATGAAACTGTAGCAAAATTCGGCTTGTCGAATCGCCGTGTATAATCGCCAACGACATCCTGGCTTGCGACTATCGCCACGTTGTACTTCTGCGCTTCAAGAAAGTCAAGAGCCTGAACAGCAAGAAACATGGCTTGGTCACGTTGAGCGGCATGGAGCGCTAATTTTGAGGTCATAATAGGAACTCCGGCAATCGCAAGAATGCCTATGGAGAGGATGAGGAGCGCAATCAAACTTTCGACAAGCGAGAAGGCTTTCGAACGCGAACGATCTATTCGAAACAAGAGAGACATAAGAGTATTCATAGTACCCCCTGTATTTTTCCGCTTAAAAAAGAATACTGCAAAAAAAACGGCGCAATGCTACTGCTCTAGACACTCTGCACTTTACTCTAAACGTTTCTAGAAATTTACCCATTAGTATGCGTATGCAAAGATAAACATCAATAATAGCTGGTCATCGAATCTTGATTCGAGCTATCGTGTCGTCGGATGTCAATTCCACCGCTGTATCGCTCTTCTTCAGCTTATCGATTATACCGGAAGAAATCGACGACAAATCGCATTGAGCAAATATAACGCCGGAGGCTGATTCATCAATAGAATACCTACCGTCTGGCGGCCTGTCCATGCGCGTTTTGAGGTCGGGATCGATTTGGGGAGCGGGGCCGTCCGGGTTGTCGAGGTAATAAAGCATCGCGGCAGATTTTAAAGAGCGCAGATCGCTGATGATCTTCGCCGCTTCAGCAGCATGATTACCGCTATGAACAATTAACATCATAACTCCTGCAAGGATACCGATAATTATTATTACTATTAGCAACTCAATGAGAGTAAATGCAAGACTTGGTTTTTTTTTAATGCTACACCTATAACGAAACATTCACACCCCCACCTTACGCACTCTTTTCAAACATTTCGAGGTTTTTAATAATGAATTACTATATAGATCCTTGAAAGAAAAACTAACCCTGGAAGTAATTAAGCTTTAGATTGAAGGTTCTATGTAAAAAATTAAAAGGTAAAAAAAAGGGGGGGAGTGCCCCCCCTTTTTTTTACCTAGCTCTCATATAAACTGAAGCAGCACCAG
>LVBO01000299.1 GCA_001604435.1 Synergistales bacterium Syner_01 | reverse complement strand
CCGCCGTTACACCTCCACGGCGCCGACGGCGTCCTTAGGGCAGACTTCGGCGCACTTGCCGCAGCCTATGCACTTCGATTCGTCGATGACGTGCTTCTCCTTCACCTTTCCCTCGATGCAGGGGACGGGGCAGTTCCGGGCGCACTTCGTGCAGCCGATGCACTTTTCGGGGTCGATCCGGTAGACCGTCTTCGCCGCAGGAACAGCGGGAGCGCCCTCCGGTTTCCCCGTGTCGGCGACGATCTGGGCCTTCCTGTCGTATGACGAGATCAGATACTCGCCGGACATGCTAAGGCACTTGACGGGGCATATTTCGACGCACTGGGCGCAGAAGCAGCATCTGTCGACGTGGATCTGAATCTTCTTCTCCTCGGGGAGAAATACCGTCGCATTCGCCGGGCAGACCTTGATGCAGAGCTTGCAGCCGATGCACGCGCTCTTGTCGTAGTTCAGGCGACCCCGGAAACGATCGTTCACGCCGACGGGAGGGTTCAGTTCGATCCACCCTTTTTCAGCGGCCTGCAGCGCGTCGGTCAGCGAGTCGGGCATCCGCGCCACGGGAAAGGGGTTCGTGAACACCTTTTGGCGAATCTGCCGCAGCAGTTGAAAGAGCATTCTGGTGATCATTCCGTTCCACCCCTTCCTATACGACCAGGCCCAGGGACGCGAGGAGCATCCCCGCGATGGATAGCCCCGCGACCTTGACGAGATAGAACTCGGACGCCTGCCAGATTTTGAACCTGCCGAACGTCGTCCGCATCAGCGTCACCACGAAAATCTGCACCACGAAGACCTTCACCCAGAACCAAACGAAGTCGAAGGCGAAGAGGAAGACGCCTCCCAGGCGAAGGAAGGATGCGGGAGACCACGGGAAGAAGAGCGCCGTGATCAGCGCGGAGAGCGCCATGGCGCGCAGCGCGAAGGTGATTTTGAACATGGCGAGATTCCTTCCGGAATACTCGATGATAAGGCCGTCGAGAATCTCCGTCTTCGCCTCGGGAATGTCCATGGGCCCCTTCCCCGTCTCGCCGGGTACGACGAGGACGAGAGCGACCATGAGGCAAAAAATACCGATGAAGCCTATCTTGCCGCTCATTCCCCAGATCGACATCCCGACAAAGGTCTCCAGGTTGAACGGATCTCCGGGCATTCCGGTCTTGTAGGCAACCCACGCGAGCGTGGAGACCACGACCGCGAGCGGCAGTTCGTAGCTCATCATCAGGATCATTTCACGCTGCGCGCCCACATTCGCTATGGGGTTTCCGCTGGCGAAGCCGCCCACGGCCATCGCGACGCCGGAGAGCCCCAGGAGGTAGAGAATCAGGATCAGGTCGCCGTGCACCCCGAGAACAGGCGGAAGCGAGCCTATCGGGATGTAGAGGAAGACGAGGAGCATGCTCGCTGCTGCAACCCACGGCGCGCCGTTGAAAACCCACGGAACGGCCCTGCGGGGCACGATGTTCTCCTTGCCGAGGAGCTTCAGCAGGTCGAGAAAGGGCTGCAGAAGAGGCGGTCCCAAGCGGCGCTGCATACGGGCGCTGATGATTCTGTCCGCTCCGTCGAAAAGCAGCGCCAGCACCATGACAAGAAGCATGAGCGCTGTACCGGCAATGAGGCGCATAAGAAACGCGATCATTTCTGCATCAGCCTCCTTGTTTTTTCCCTGCTCTTTTCCAGGAGCTCCGCCTTGGTGACGACCTTCTTGCCGCCTGCGGCGTCCGTGACGAGCATGCGCTCCATGCACGAGATGCAGGGGTCGATGCTGTTGATAATGAGCGGCGCGTCGGCCAGCTCGTTGTTCCGGAACATCAACGGCCATGAAACGGCGTTCGCGTACGTCGGGGCGCGGACTTTCCACCAGTTCACGTTCTCCTCGCCGGCTTTCAGATACACCACGTGCGTGTCGTCGCCCCGCGGAGCCTCGATGATGCCCCACCCCGTGCCTTCGGCCTTCTTCAACGTCGCGAGCACCTTGTTCAGGTTCTTCTCATGGACGATCTCGCCCTCGGGAAGGCCGTCCATCACGCGCTCGACGATATTCAGCGACTGCTGGACCTCGAGCACGCGCACAAGGAAACGGTCGAACACGTCCCCGTATGCTTTGCCGTAGTAGTCCTGCGGAACGATGGCCTTTACATTGAAATCCGCGTACGCCTCGTAGGGAGACATCTCGCGGATATCGCAGCGGATGCCGCTCGCACGCGCGGTCGGCCCCACCGCGTTGTACCGGACGGCCTCGTCGGCCGTCAGCACGCCGACATTGCGCATACG
>LVBO01000298.1:5801-6174 GCA_001604435.1 Synergistales bacterium Syner_01 | reverse complement strand
CTGGTAGGTCATGATTCGGCTGTCCAGCTCCTGCTGCGTGGCGTACCCCTCTTTGCGCAGTCGTTCGTACCGCTCCTTTTCCTTCGTCGCGTTCTCCAGCTGCGCCCCGGCCTGCTCCGCCTCCGCCTTCGCCGCGTTCACCTGCGCCTGAAGCGCGCTCACCTGCGCGTCCTGATCCCGGTGATCCAGGACGGCGACGACGTCCCCTTTTTTAATACCGTCTCCTTGCGATACGCGCATCTCGCTCAACCTGCCGGAGACCTTCGAGAGAAGGACGACGTTCTCTCTGGCTTCGAGAGTGGCCGAGGCCGAAAAACCTTGCCTGATCAATGAACGCCGTTCCGCGGATACGAGCGTCACCCTTATTGCGGAG
>LVBO01000298.1:0-5738 GCA_001604435.1 Synergistales bacterium Syner_01 | reverse complement strand
CGCAAGCGTTCCTTCGGCCATGCGCAGGGCGACGAATGCGAGATTGTGTTCTTTCAGCGCGCCGGAGAGCTTCCGCTGCGCTTCCGTGAGAACGGTCTTCGCCTGGAGTACGTCGAGTTGAGAATTAACCCCCTCGCGGTAGCCCACCTCCGCAAGACGAAGGCTTTCCCTGGCGAGTTCCACGTTCTTCTTCGCGGCTTCCGCCGTTTCCAGGGTGCTGACGAGCGTCATCCACGCTGCGAGAACTTCCTCCCCGATGGCGTCTCTCTTTTTCTCCGTCGACTGGCGGGCCTGCTCCTGCGACGCTTTCTCGCTCCGCACGCGTCCCTTCGCATACCCTCCGTCGTAGACGGGAACGGCGACCGAGAGCGTGGCCGTCCATTCGTTCGAGTTGTTCGCCGCGAGGCTCGACGACGTGTCGTTGAACTGATAGGAAGCCGACAACTTCACCGTGGGCTTCATCCCTCCCGCCGCGACGACGACGGCCTCTTTCCGGGCCTCCTCTTCCGAAACGAGNNAGCGTCAGCAAAGAAACCTTCGCCTTGGCGAGTTCATTCCGCGCGGAGATCAGATCCGCCCGCGCATTGACGCGTTGCTGATCCGCCCGCGCGAGCTCCAGCCTTGTGGAAAGGCCCAGTTCCACCCGTTTTTGAAAGTCCGTCCAGGAGGTCGTATAGTAGGCGAGCGCCTCGTCCGCCGTCCGCAGATCGGCCTCCTTCTGAAGAAAACCGTACCAGGATTCGCAGACGGCCTTCGCTACGTTCTCCTGCGCGTATTCAAGTTCCTGTTCGGCTTTTCGGGAACCGACGAGCGCCTGACGTTCCCCGGCGCGGAGCGTTCCTCCCGCGTACAGCGTCTGCGAAAGCGTGATCGCCGCGCCGTTCGCTCTTTCGGGAGCGCCGCCGGTATCCTCTCTGCGGGTGGACGAAGCGTCGATCGCAAGCGAAGGATACAGCCCCGACCGGGCGGAGATCAGGACGCCTTCGGCTTTCTCCCGCTCCGTCCGCGCCGAGAGGACGTCGAGGTTCCGTTCGAGAGCGATACGTACGGCCCGATCGAGAGTGAGCCTTTCCGCACCCTCGACGGAAAGAGCGGCCGCGGCGAGCGGAAGAAACGTCATAACGCAAAGTATCGTTTTTTTACCGAAGTTCATAAGTTACCTCCCGGTGCTTTCGGTGTTTTCACGCGCGAACGCGGACGAGCGCCGCATGCGTCCTCTGCGCGCCCATCGGAGGAGCGCGACCGTTTTCTCCTTGAAGTCGTCGAGAATCAGATAGACGACCGGAACGATGAAGAGGGTCAGCAGCGTGGATGTCGCAAGCCCGCCGATTATGGCGATCGCCATGGGCTGTCGCAATTCCGCCCCCTCGCTGACGCCCAGGGCCACGGGAACGGCCCCGACGATGGTCGAGACCGCCGTCATCAGGATCGCGCGCAGTCGGAGCGGTCCGGCGTTGATCACGGCTTCCCTCTTATCCATTCCTTGTTCCCGCTCCTGGTTGATGAAGTCGATCAGAATGATGCCGTTGTTCACCACGATGCCCACCAGCAGGATGATACCGATCAACGACATCATATCCAGATTCTTCCCCGCGAGAAAAAGCAGCCCGAAAGCCCCCGGCGTAAGCAGCGGAAGGCAGAACATGATGGTGAACGGATGCATGAACGACTCGAACTGAATGGCCATCACCATGTAGACGAGCAGCACCACCGTCGCCAGCGCCGTGAAGAAGCGTTCGAAATCCTTCTGCATCTCCTTCGACTGCCCCGACGGAGCGAGAACGGCGCTCCCGTCCTCGGGAAGGTGTTTCGCGGCGGCCGCCTCGATGATCGCAAGTCCCTCGCCGGTGGATATTCCCGAAACGTTCGCGCCGATCTGCACCGAAGGTCGTCGGTTCAACCGTTTCACCACGTTGGGGGCGAACTCCTTCTTCACTTCCACAAGACCCGCGAGAGAAACGCTCTCCCCCTTGCCGTTGAACACGGAGATTTTCTCGATGTCCTCCGCGTGCATTCTCGACGAGGCCTCGGCCATAAGGCGGATGTTGTACCGAAAACCGCCGTCCTTGAAGACCCCGACCTTCAGACCTCCGAAATAGGCCCCTATCTCCTCCGAGATGGAGCGTATGTCCAGATCAAGATCGTCCGCCCGCGCACGATTGAGGCGAATATTCAATTGCGGCTTCTCAAGACGCACGTCGGTATCCAGGTCCGCGAGACGAGCTTCTCCCGCAAGCTCCCTCAGGATGTCTCCCGCTATCGCGCTCAACCGCCCGAAATCCTTCCCCGAGAGGTTCATCGTGATGTCGGGGCCGTCCGACATCGAGAGTTTCAACTTCGCATCGGAAAAAGCTGAGAAGTCGCGGCGAAGCTCGCTCTTGATTTCCTCGATATCCGCTCTTTCTTTTTTGGGAACAAGAACAACATACAGGCTTCCCTGATTCGTCTCCGAACTGCTTCCGCTCGCGAGGGCGCCGTAGGTGAAGGCGACGTCGTTCCGCTCCCGGACCATTCCGTCAAGCCGTACGAGAAAGCGTTCGCTCTCCTCCAGAGCCGTCCCGTCGGGAAGTTCGAAGGAGACGGTAAATCGCCCCTCGTCCTCCGAGGGGTAGAAAGCCCTCCCCAGATTCGCGGCGAAGAAAATTCCAAGAACGAAAAATCCGAGCGCCGCCGCCATGGTAACCCAACGAAATCGGACCGCGAGGGTCAGCAGCTTCCTATAGGCGCCCTCCAGCGATTCCAGAAAAGCGCGTATGCCGCGCGCGACAAGATTTTGCGACTCCTCCGCGCGCATGATCCGGGAGCTGACGAACGGCGTCAGCGTGAGGGAGAGCAGCACGGAAATCGCGATCGTGCACACTACGGTGATGCCGAACGAAAAGAAGAACTTCCCGATGATTCCTCCCATGAACGTGATGGGAACGAAGACCGCCACTGTGGTCATCCCGCCCGCGATAACGGAGAACGCCACTTCGCCCGTTCCCGTTTCCGCAGCTTCCGCAGGATGCGCGATCATTCTCATCCTGCGGTGGATGTTCTCCAGCACGACCGTCGTCGCGTCCACCACCATGCCGACGGAGAGAGAAATTCCCATCATGCTCAGGGCGTTGATCGTCACGCCGAACGCCTTCAGGAAGAGGAAGCTGCCCAAAAGACAGATCGGAATAGCGATCACCGTGACGAACGTCGCCCGGAACGTCTGGAGAAAGAAGAGCATCAACAAGGCGCACAGGCCGACGGCGAGCAGAACGTCGCTTCCGACCCCCTTCATCGAACGCCGGATATAATCGGCCGTGCTCAAGAGCAATTTGATCTCGACTCCGTCAGGCGCGCTCTTCCGCATCTCTTCGATCCGCCTCAGGGCTTCGTCGGCCACAGCCACCTCGTTCGCCCCCCGCCGGCGCGAGACGACGAGAAGAATCGTCTCTTTCCCGTTGTACATCGCCGCGTTCGCACGGTCCTCCAACCCGTCCTCCACCCGAGCGACGTCGCCGAGCCGCACCGTCGCGCCATCCTTCACCAGCACCGGCAGAGTTTGCAACTCCTCCGCGGAAGCGTACTCGGCGTTCAACCGAAGCTGAAACTCGTTCCGCTCCGTCTTCACGCTTCCCGAGGGTAGGTCGACATGCCGTTTTTGAATCGCCGAGGAGACGTCGTTGACGCTCAGCGACCGTGCCTTGAGCTTCGCGGGATCGAGCCAGATTCGTATCTCTCTTTTCCTCAGACCCGGCGTAGAGACACTGCCTACGCCATCCACCGACTGCAGGCTCGGCTTGAGTATCTTGTCGGCGTACCAGGCCTTCTCGCCGTACGAAATGTCTCCCGCAACGGCCACGGTAACGATGGGCTCGTCCGACATGGAGAACTTCTCGACGACGGGGGTTTCCGCCTCCTTGGGAAGCTCGCCCGCCGCGAGATTGACCTTGTCCCTGACGTCCGCGGCCGCCGCGTCCACGTCCTTGTCCAGTTCGAACTCCACGAGCGTCATGCTGAGCCCCTGGTAGCTGCTCGACGAGATGCTTTTCACGCCGGAGATGCCGCTCAGTTTCTCTTCGATGACGTCCGCCACGTCGTTGTCCATGATCGCGGGGCTGGCGCCGCTCATCGCGGTACTCACCATGACCACGGGGAAAGCGATATCGGGCATATTCTCCATTCCCATGGTTGACAGCGACGAAACCCCGAAGAACACGAGCGCCGCGGTGCAGATGAGCGCGGTGACGGGGCGCCTTAGTGAGATGGACGTTATTTTCATTCGAAATCCGCTTCCTTTCGTTCGAAGGCTCGTCCGAAGATCGAGCGCATCGGACCGCCTGTATCGGAGTGTTGAGCGATCGCATTTCGCATGACGCTCCCTCTTGCAAATGAATGTGCATCGGGTAGGATATGGTATAGGGTTACCCCATAGTCAAGGAGGAGAATATAATGGAGAAGAACGTTCCTCTTCTTTCGACCGGAGAATTCGCGAAGCTCTGCGGCGTAACGAAAGAGACGCTCTTTCACTACGACGAGATCGGTCTGCTTCGTCCGGAGGTACGAAAGGAGAACGGCTACCGGTACTATACGCCGGCGCAGTCGTTCGTGTGCGACATCATCGTCTTCCTGAAGAAGTGCGGATCGTCGCTCTCCGAGATCAAAGAGCACTTCGTTTCGATGGATCCGGAGAAATTCGTCGCGACGCTCAAGATGAAACAAGAACGCTTCGGGGAAGAGCTGGCGCGCCTTGCGCAGAGGCAACGACTGCTCCAGAATGTGATCGAACGCGTGGAAAGCGCTCCCTCGCTCGAGACGAACAAACCCTCCATAGAGTATGTCGAAGAGCAGTATCTGCTCGCTGTTCCGCTGGATTACAGCCGCGGCGGCGAGGAGATCGCCTGGGCGGAAGCGTCTCAAAGGCTGATGGAAAACTTGAAAACCTTTTCTTCGATGCAGCTTTCATTCGACGTGGGAGCGATCGTCACAAGAGAAAACCTTGCGAGGAAAGAGATGGAAGAAGCGGATTATTGCTACAGCGAACTATCGGCGCCCGTAGCGAGCGAGTATTCGTTCCTCAAACCCGCCTCGCACTACGCGACCATGATCCACAAAGGGCCGTACGAAGACCTGCCCCGCTCGGGAGAGAGGCTCGTCGACTTTATAAAGCAGTCCGGACGCAGAATCACCGGCAATGCTTATGTTATCGATTTATTTACATATTTCATGACGGAAAAGGAAGAGGACGTTGTAATGCGGATTGCGATTCAGATCGACTGAGCGTGTGTTCCCATGTTTTTTAGTCCACGCCCACGCCGTACGGCGCCGGTCTTCGGTCTCCTCGAACGCTTCCTCGCCGGATGCCGAGCGTGAACGAACGGAAAAGCACCATGCTCTTCGCGGTTGTCCATCGACAACCGCGCCCGATACGCTCTTTCTCCCGCGGGCGCGGTCGAACGCCTGCGAGAAGAACTGGGAGGGAAGCGCCGACACCGCACGTCGGCTCCTGGACTCCGTGCGGCGCGACATCGCCCCCCTCCCGCAGCAAAACACCCAATCAGTCGCCGACGACGATCTTCTCTCCGCCTTTCAGGTTCTTTCCTCCGACGACGACGCGCTCCCCTTCTTCGAGCCCGGAGAGAATCTGCACGGCGTCGGGCAGGGTCAGCCCCGTCTCGACGGCTCGCTCCTCCGCCGTTCCGTTCTTTTCCACGAAAACCTTGCCGTTTTCACGCAGCGCGTGCGAAGGGATCGTCAACGCGTCG
>LVBO01000297.1 GCA_001604435.1 Synergistales bacterium Syner_01 | reverse complement strand
TTCGAGTTTTTACCCGGGAGAAGGCAAAGCTTCGCTCGGAGATCGAAGGCGCTCTGGAGGCTCTTCGCGAGCGTTCTCGAAAAGGGCTCGCGGATGAGCGCGGGGTTTTGGAGCGTCTGCTTCTTTCGGGGGAGTCCGGGCGATCGCCCGAGGCCGTCCTCTTCGCTATCGCGGGAAGAGCAACTCTTGACGATGCCGTCGAGAGCCTGGCCCGAAAGTTCGTCCCGTTTTTTTCCGAGGAGGGGGAAGAGCGCGCCGAAGCGGTCCGGGAGGATCTTTCATTGCTTCGCGTCTCGCTCAGGGATGTCCGGATGGAGACATTCGACGATGAGCGTCTGCAACGTATCGACTCCATGACGGAGGCCATGGACATCTTGCAAGGGGCTCTTGACGGCTTTGTGCGCGCCGCCGTCGGCGGGAGAGATCGCGAACGGCGTGCGGCCGCTTCGGGAGAGTCGCTCGTCGATCTTATCGGCGGAATCCGCGAGACCATGCTCCAGGATGCGCTCGGGCTCTCAGGAAGCTTGACGAAACGCTCGTACGAGGCTTCGAGGACGCTTGTGCTCGCTCTTCAGATTGTTTCGGTCTGCGCGATTCTTATCGCTCTCGGACTGGTGCGGAAGAAATAAGAGCGCTCCTCCGGCGAAGCGGAAGTACTCATTCGTCCTGAGGCGCAAGGAACGTTTCTGCATATGCGGAGGGCGCCGCGATATCCCTTTGCGGAAATTGACGGACTGGTTTCACTGTGCTCCAGCGAACAACGCCGAAGACTCTCGGCGTTTTTTTGATATCCCTCTTTATGCTATAGTAACGGACAGTCATCCTGTCGGTGTTTTCGGCAGAAGGAGACCCTGTTGTTATTCCAATTTAGAAGAGGTGAGGGTTTTGCTGAAAAATATGAAGATCGGCGTAAAGCTCGCTGGGGGTTTTTTTCTTCTTCTGGTCATCTTCGCAGCCGCCGGATGGTTTGCGTGGAGAAACATGAACGAGGTCATCAAAGAGACGGGAACGCTCGAGGAGCGCTATCTTCCCGGCATTCATCTTTCCAACGAAGTGGAGAATCTCGGGCAGGCGGTCATGCTGAACGTCCGTACGTATGTCCTCGGAGAGAGCTTCGCCGATCTCGACGCCGCGAAGAAAAATTTCGAGGAGCTTCTTGCCGTGCTCGCGCGGGGAAAGGAACACGCTTCGAAGCACCCCGGGCTGGAACAGCTCGCCGAGGGAATGAACAAGGCGGAGGGACAGGTAGCGCTCTATCAGCGGCTTCTTCTGGAGTCGCAGGGGCTCATGGCCAATATCGCAACGCAGCGCAGGCATGCGGCCGAAGCGGCGGCATCCATGGGGACCATCGCCTACGATCTCCTTTTCGACGAGAAGGACGAGTTGGAGAAGGAGATCGAGGAGGGCGCCAGTCCCGGAACATTGCAGTATCGGCAGGAGAATATTCTGCTCCTCGACGACCTTGTCGAGGCGGTGCACAAAGCGGAGAGCTATACGCTCCGCTCTGTCGCCGAACGCCGGATCGAGCTGCTGAACCGTGTAGAGGATGAATTGAAGCGGGTGGAATCGTTGCTGAAGAAGGTGCAGTCGACCGCGTTCCAGCAGCGGCAGATCGATCAACTAAAAAAAGCTCTTGAGGATGCGGTCTCCTACAAGGGGGCGATCTCGTCCTTCCGGGAAGCCTGGAAGAATCTCGACGAGATGGGGAAAACCAGGACGACCGCAGGCGAAGGGGTGTTGGCCGCCGCGGCGGGGGTGATGAACTTCAGCCTGGAGCGCACGCTGCAGGTCGCCGGGGTCGTTACCGGACAGGCGCGCGATGTATCGAGGATGCTGATCGCGTCGGTGCTTTTCGCGCTCTTTGCGGGCATTGTCGTCGCGTTCCTTATCACGCGCATGATCACTCGTCCTATTCACAAGGCCGTCGCGCTTGCGGAGAGAGCGGGAGCCGGGGACCTTACCATCGAGCGGAAGGACTTCGGCCATGAGGGGAAGGACGAAATAGGCATACTTGCCGACGCCCTTGCCACGATGGTGAAGAACCAGGCGGACTCGGTCCGCGAGGTGGTCGCCGCCGCCCATGAAATTACGGATGGGGCGGGCGCTCTGGCCGCTCTTTCTCAGGAGACGAACGCCGCCGTGGAGGAGGTGCGCAGCTCGCTGGAACAGGTCGCCACCATTTCCGAAAGCAACTCGGCCGCGCTGGAGGAGTCGAACGCCGGAGTCGAGGAGGTCGCCGCCGGCGCCCAGGCCGCAGCGAAGGCCTCCTCGGAGGGAGTTGCCGCGGCGGAACATACGGCGGCGGTCGCAAAAGAGGCCGTGGAGAGAGTGGCGGACGTCATCGACGATGTGCACTCGGTCGGCGGGCAGTCGCAGAAGAGCATGGAGAAAATTCGCGCACTTGCCGCCTCCGTGGAAAACATCTCTCGTTTTGTCACCGTGATCAGCTCCATAGCGGACCAGACGAATCTTCTCGCGCTGAACGCCGCGATCGAGGCGGCCAGAGCGGGAGAGGCCGGGCGCGGGTTCGCCGTCGTCGCCGATGAAGTGCGGAAGCTTGCGGAGGAGTCGAACAGGGCCGCGCGCGAAGTCGCCGCGATCATTTCCGGGCTTGACGAGAGCGCGCGCGAATCCATCGTCGCGACGGAAGAATCGGAGCGGATCATGTCGCGGACGGCCGTGAAGGCCGACGACGTCCGGCAGCGTCTCGCAGGCGTTCTCAGCGAGATCGGCAATATCTCGGGAGTGATCTCGCACATCGCCTCCGTGGCGCAGAATCAAGCCGCGTCGAGCGAGGAGATGGCGAGCGCGATCGACCAGGTCTCGCACTCGACAATCGACGTCGTGCAACGCGTGGAAGCGATTCAAAGCGCCTCCGGCGAAATGGCGGGCGCATCCGAAGGAGTCGCCCGCGAAGCGTCCGAAATGGCGGAGCGCGCCGAGAGGATGCAGCGACTTCTCGCCCGCTTCATTCTCTCCAAGGGCGAGAAGGGGCTTGCTCCGATCGACTAGAACCGGGACAATCGTGTGAAAAAAAGGAGCCCTTGCGATGAGGGGCTCCTTTTTCATGCGCTCCGGCCGGTACTTCGGCGTCTCCATCACTCCAGGGCGGAATCCATCCGTTCCGCGAAAAAATTCGACACAGGAGAGACCTTGCTCAGATCCACCAGTGTGTCGATCGTAAACTTGAGGTGCTTCTTCGACGCCTCCCTGGCTGTTTGCACATCTTGTTCCTTTATTGCGGAGACCAGCAGACGATGCTGCTCGAG
>LVBO01000296.1 GCA_001604435.1 Synergistales bacterium Syner_01 | reverse complement strand
TAATTATTCTTAAGAAATAAGTATGGGGCCGGCAGGAGAAAAAGTCAAGTCTAAGTTTTCAACACAAATTATAAAAATAAAAACAGGGGCCGGCTCGAAGCCGGCCCCCGATGTTTCGCTCTCGCCGCCTATTTCACGACAAAGCGCACAGAGCCCAGCGGTTCGATGGAGTAGACATAGTCTCCGGGCTTGCCGGGGATCATATTTCCGAGCGCCCCGGTGAGCAGGACGTCGTCCTTCTCCATCGTCCATCCTTCCTCGACCATCTTGTTCACCAGCCAAAGGAGCGCCTTCCACTGGTCTCCGAGCGCGTCGGAGCCTTTTCCGCGGTTGACCTCGGCGCCGTCGAGCGTCATCGCGGGAACCAGCTCGTTCAGGTCGGGCGCGTCCGCGAGGGGAATCTGTTTTCCGAGAATCCACGCCTTCGACGAGATGGCGGACGCGTTGATGTCCACAGCCTTCAGCAGCTTCATATCCATGAAGGAGAGGTCCGGAAGTTCCACGGCGGCCGCGACCGCCGCAATCTTCGCCTTGAGTTCGCCCTCGTCCTTCAGCGGAGCGTCGACCGGTTCGCCCAGGATGAAGGCGATCTCCGCTTCCAGCATCAGAACGCCGAAAGAAGCCCTGTCGACGACGACGCTCTCCGCGCTCCCGTCCATCGCGCCCTCGGGAAAGAGCGGCGCGGCGAAGGGTGTGGAGGCCCCGAAACGCTTCATCGTCGCCTCGGTGGTGAGCCCGGCCTTGAACCCCGCCGGACGCTTCCCTTCCAGACGTTTCAGAGCATATGCCTTCTGTACGGCGTACGAGTCGGCCTCCGTCATTTCGGCGTACTCCGCGGAGAGGACGGGGAAAGGAGTCCCTTCCGATGCGGCGAGATAGACTTTTTCCGCCGCCCGCTCCACGTCCATCGCAACCGCCGCGCCCGCGCACACAACCGCGATCAGCGCCGCTACCCAAAAACTCCGTGCCACTGTTTTCCGAAACACATTCAACACCTCTTTCTGAAAAAGTCGGATTATCGGGCCGAACGCGACCCTCGGTCCCGTTGTGCATTATACTCTTTCTTTTTCGATTTTCCCGGCGTACTCCTCTCAAGTACGGAGATGCTACAATAGCATCGACGCTACGAAACGCCTTTTCGGCGGGAAGCTGGGGGAAAAAATTGAAGCGAATTCTAGTTGTGGACGACAGCGCCGTGAGTCGGAAACTCGCGCTCTTCGTTCTGAAAAACATCGGATGCGAAGCGCATGGAGTTCACTCGGCCGCCGAGGCCTTCGAAGCTCTGCGGAACGAACGGTACGACGCGATCTTCATGGATCTGCACATGCCGGAAATGAACGGCTGCGAAGCGGCGATGTTCATCCGCCGGTCGGGCGCGGGCAAAGCCAACCGCTCTCTGCCGATTTTCGCGATCACGGGAAGCGATCTACCCGAAGAAAGGGAAAGCTGCGCTTTGGCCGGCATGACCGATTTTCTGGCAAAACCGTTTTCCGGAGAGCATGCGGAAGCGCTGCTGAGAAAGCATTGCGGAGAACCCACGCACGATGGACAATAAACAGGGGTGTGCTATAATTGGTTGAATAGATAGTTTTCAGGGGAGAGGGGGCGATGAATATGTCCGGTATTTCGGCTGTATCTCCCGTCAACAGCATCAAGACGGTTGTTCCCGTTGCGAACAGAACCCGGCGCGAAGGGTTGCAGCGCGCCGAAAAGGAAGTCATGCGCCAGGAAATGGCCGTCAGAAACCGGGGAGACGTCACCTCCACCGTCTACCACTACGAAATCGGCCCCGACGGAAGACGCTACATTACCGGCGCTACGGTGACCTACAAAGAAAAAGAAAACGAGCTCTCCTCAAAATCCGCAGAGGGAAAATCTTCAGCGGACTCCGCGAAAAAAGGAGCCTCCTCGTCCGCGGAAAACGGCAGCGTCGAACTTACCGACGAGAGCCGGGCCAGGATGAAGGCGGTCGAGCGCGAGGTCATCGCGCACGAAGCCGCACACAAGGCGGTCGGCGGACAGTATGCCGGTCCGGTTTCCTATACGTACGCCACCGCCCCGGACGGCAGTCGGTACATCGTCGGCGGCGAGGTGTCCATCTCCGCTCCCGAAGGGAAGACTCCCGAAGAGACGATCCAGATAATGGAGCAGGTCAAACGGGCTGCTCTGGCAGCCGGCTCTCCTTCGCCTCAGGATATTCAGGTCGCCGCGGCGGCCTCCGCGGCCCAGATGCGCGCACGCGCCGAGATGGCGAAACAAGAGGCTCAAAAAGCCTACTCAGGCGAAAAAGGCGCATGGGACTTCTCCAAATGGGGCGAGTTCGCCATGTCGGCATAACACGCTTCGTTCACTTTCACAGAGCATGAAAAAGACGTCCTGTTCACGGACGTCTTTTTTCTTTTTCCCGTGCGATGCCTTAGCGAACCTTTCCGGGCCCGGCTTTTTCCGCACGCATCTCCTCGGCCTCGATGCCGGTGATGCGGACGAAGACATCCTCCAGGGAGGGCGTTGCCTTCCTCGCTTCGTACACCTCGACCTCGTTCTCCTCAAGGAAGCGGACAAGCTTGCCGACCGTGATCGGCTCCCCGCTTTCGACGCGGATTCTTCCCGCTTCCATGCAGGCGAACGACGCCTCCGGGAAGTTCTCGGAGAGAGCTCGTCGGACATCGTCCAGCACGACAGCGCATGAAATGTGCACGACATGCTTCTCGTGGAGCGGCTGCAACAGATTCTCGACCGTGTCGACCCGCTCGATCCGCCCCCGAGCCAGGAAAGCGACTCTTCCGCACAGACGCTCCGCTTCCTCGATGAAGTGCGTCGTCAGGAAGATGGTCGTCCCCTTGCGGTGAAGATCGGCGATGAGACGGCGCACCTGTCTCGCGCTCGCGACGTCGATACCGGTGGTGGGCTCGTCCAGGAAGAGAACGCGCGGACGGTGGATGATCCCGGCGGCTATGGTCAGCTTCCGCTTCATCCCCTTGGAGTAGCCGCCGAACTTCCTGAATCCGGCCTTGCTCAGTCCGAACATGTCGAGAAGCTCCGCGGCCCGCTCCCTCCGCTCGGCCTTGCGCATGCCGTAGAGCGAGGCGCAGAACGCGAGGTTCTCGAATCCGGTCAGCTCCGGATAAAGATTGCTCTCGTCCGGCACGACGCCGATCAGCCGTTGCGCCGCCCGCGGATTCGCGGTACAGTCCGCGCCGCCGACGCGGATCGTTCCCTCGTCGGGGCGCGCCAGACCCGTGAACATGTTGATGGTCGTCGTCTTCCCGGCCCCGTTCGGACCGAGGAATCCGAAGAGCTCGCCTTCGTAGACGTCGAAACTGATTCCACGAAGCGCCTCGACTTCTCCGAAGCGTTTCACCAGCCCGCGCGCCTCGATCGCCGCTCCTCTTCTCTTTTCCGTTCCGATCTCCGCTCCGTCCATTGTCCCCCTCTTCTCCAGGTCTCCCCCAAAGACTCCCGCAGCCGCCGAAAAAGCAAGAAACTCCTCGACGGAGGCGGGGCCGGCGGGTTCAGCGCACGAACCGCCCCGAATATACTATTTTCTTTCCATTTCAATGTCAAGAAAAAAACGTCCCTCGCGGGACGCCTTTTGTCGTTTGTCGTTTTCTTTCACTCCGTTGCTCCCTGCGCCTACTCCACCGTCAGGGATTTCGTCATATCCCCGGACCGGTTGCACTTCGCATACACCTCGACGACCGCCCCGGCCTTCAAATCACCGAGGTGGAAGACGGCGAGAGAGGTCTTGTTGTCGATCTGAAACGCGACGTCGAGCTCGTAATATTTCTGTCCGTCTACCGAGACTTTGAATTCTTCGATATAATGTCTTTTTCCGTCGGGTACGGAATGCGGCGCCTCCACGGCA
>LVBO01000295.1 GCA_001604435.1 Synergistales bacterium Syner_01 | reverse complement strand
CGCCTACTTCGAGTGCCTCAACGAGATGAAGCTGATCGTCGACATGATGTACGAGGGCGGCATCGGCTGGATGCGCTACTCCGTCAGCGACACCGCGAAGTACGGCGACCTCACCGCCGGAAAGAAAGTCGTCGACGGACACGTCCGCCGGACGATGAAGGAGCTGCTGGACAACGTCCGCGACGGCTCGTTCGCGAAGGACTGGATTTTGGAGAACCAGTGCGGACGCCCCCGCATGAAGAAGTGGATGGAGCAGGAGAAGGCGCACCCCATCGAAGCCGTCGGCAAGGAACTCCGCGCGATGATGCCCTGGATGGACGCCAAGTCCGCCCCGGGCGAGTAAAGCAGAGTTATTTCAGATGGGAAGGGAGAGAGGAGCATGAAGATGAACGGAGCGCGGATGGTGGTAAAAGCCCTTGAACTGGAGGGAGTCCGGTGTGTGTTCGGAATCCCCGGAGGTTCGGTGATCCCTCTGTACGACGCCCTCTACGACGCTCCCTTCCCGCACATCCTCGTCCGGCACGAGCAGGCCGCCGCGCACGCCGCCGACGGTTACGCCCGAGCCACGGGAGAACCTGGAGTGTGCATCTGCACCTCCGGCCCCGGATTCACCAACATCCTCACCGGCCTCGCCACCGCGTTCCTCGACTCCGTCCCCATGGTGGCGATCACGGGGCAGGTGTCCACCTCGCTCATCGGGACGGACGCCTTCCAGGAGGCCGACACGTTCGGCGCAAGCCTCCCGGCGGTCAAGCACAGCATCCTCGTCCGCTCCGTCGAGGAGATCCCGTCCGCGATCCGGGGAGCCTTCGAACTGGCCGTCTCAGGACGCCCCGGCCCCGTCCTGATCGACCTCCCAGTCGACATCCAGAGGGCGGAGGGGGAGTTCGTCCGCCCCGAGGGGCAGCTCTACCCCGAGCACCATCTGAAGACCGTCCAGGACGTCTCGCGGCTCGGCGAGGCCGTCGAACTGCTGAAAAACGCGGAGCGCCCCGCCGTCCTCGCGGGAGGGGGCGTCGTTCTGTCGAGCGCGGGCCGGCGGCTCCTCCGCCTCGCCGAAAAGGCGCAGATCCCCGTGGCGACCACCCTGATGGGCAAGGGCGGCTTCCCCGAGACGCACCCGCTCGCCCTCGGCATGGCCGGAATGCACGGCACGCCCGGCGCGAACGTGGCCATGTCGCAGGCCGACGTCATCCTCGCCGTCGGCGCCCGCTTCAGCGACCGCACCACCGGCAAGGTGGCTGACTTCGCGAAGAACGCGTGCGTCATCCATATCGACCTCGACGACGCGGAGATCGACAAGATCGTTCCGTGCGCCGTCCCGCTCGTCGGCGACGCGGACGCGGTGCTCGCCCTCCTTGCGGACGCGCTGCCGGAAGTATCCTGGAGAGAGTGGACCGACCGGCTCCGCGAGCAGGTCGATGAGATGCCGCTGCTCCGCCCCGGCGAGACCGACTTCGTCCCCGGCGCCATCTTCGAGGCCGTCCGGCGCAGAGCCGCGGAAAAGACGATCGCCGTCACCGACGTGGGCCAGAACCAGATGTGGGCCGCGCTCTTCTGGAAGACGGAGCATCCCCGCACCTTCCTGAGTTCGGGCGGGCTGGGGACCATGGGGTACGCCCTCCCGGCGGCCATCGGCGCCTCCCTCGCGCACGGCAAAGCCCCCGTGCTCTGCTTCGCGGGCGACGGCGGCTTCCTGATGAACATCCAGGAGCTGGAGACCTGCGCGCGCTACCAGATTCCGGTGAAGATCTTCCTGCTGAACAACGGCTGCCTCGGCATGGTCCGCCAGTGGCAGGAGCTCTTTTGGGGCGAGCGCTACGCCGCCACCACGCAGCACCCCGTCTGCAACTTCCCCGCCCTCGCGGAGGCCTTCGGCGTCCAGGGACGCGCCTGCACCACGCTCGACGAGCTGGAGAGCGCCCTCGACGACCTCTTCGAGACGCCCGGCCCGGCGCTGATCGACTGCCGCATCCCCCAGGAGGAGCTGGTCATGCCCATGGTCCCGGCGGGAACGGCGCTGAAGGATTTTATGTATAGGGTGAGGGTGTAGGGGGGAGAATCAAGTCATGCTCAGTATGCCGCAGTCTCCGGAAGTCCGTTGGAGTTTTTCGGAGGTTGCGGCTTTTTTTTGATAACCAACATGTCCATCCGCCGCCTTTTCGACCTCAAACACTCCGGATGAAGGTAATGGAATAGAAAACGCATAGCACTATTCTCTCTAATCTCGAACGCCACGCCTACTGGCGATTAGCTCGATTATTCGGATATCCGCGGTCTGCTTCAGAACTGAAGTCGCACCTGCCTTGCTTTCGCAGCTTCAGGCCTGAGCAAGAGACATATTCAAATCATTCGGCGGAAATCGTTCGCTCTGCTTCGAAAGCGTCTTCATCCTCCTCGACATCTTCGTCGTCTACAATTTCACCGAAATAAGCAGTTCTGCCGGTGGCTTGCTCGATAAGCGACAGAAGTTTTTTTTGCCGATCAGCCATAAAGTCATAAAACCTGTTGGCACGCAGAAGCAGTGGATTGATCAAGTGAGATGCAAGATAGACATCAAGCCTATCAGGAGCAATACAAGGCGTTTCATCGTTGCCTTTTTGCAGTATCTCAAGGTAATCAGAAGGTGCTAAACCGCCAATGATCCGGTTTGTCTTGTAAGAAAGAGGCGTCTTGTTGATTATGGAGTCGTACACATCCGGCCTAATCTTCTCGTTCTTACACCATTCTTTCGGAAAGATATGATGAATGTCAACGTTTTCGCCGAAAAACACAGTATGGTCAAATTTTTGACCTGAACGAAAGTCTTGCGCTCCTTCCTTCATCAAAAGAGCATTGACGCCCTTGTACGCGGCGGACACTCGCATGCGCATGGTCTTTAATCTATCGGCGCGGAACATGGTTTCGCTTATCGTTGAAGGTTCGGGGCCTCCCTTCAACCAAACAGGCACTTCAAGGAAATCTCGAGCAATACGTGTATCAATTGCCGAACCATAGAGTTCACCAAAAACCCCGTTCCAATACCATCTTACCAACTTTGCACGATTCGCTTCATGCTCCCAAGCATCGCCAATATCCGCCAGAATGGCTGCTAGTGGTATGATTTGGGACTGATAAGGTAGATCAAAAATACGATATATATGGAGCAGGTGAAGAAATTTCGCGACTTGCTCAAAACCACGCTCCACCGGAAGCTCATACTTTTTATAAGCCTCAAGAGGTAAATTCAACAGCGCCTGTCGATTACCCGTAACGGCAGGCAACTCCTTGCCTTTTTTTCCAGCGGACTCCGCGGCGCGCCGCAGATCACGCGTATAAAAAAGCGAAATAGCTTGAAGAAAATCCGTGTTAGCAACATTAGCAAGAATACCGGTATCTAAGCCAGGAGGTCGAAGTGTTTCCGCTAAACGCCTATGTCTTCCTTTTATTCCGTCATCTCCATACCAGTCTTTTCGTAACTCATGGCCTTCGGAAGCATACATTGCAGTTACAAGTTCAAATGCATCAAGCGGCTTGCCTCCGGTGTTCACTTTTTCGAATACTACACATACAGCTTCCTTTGGAGTTGATCGATCCAAGGCTATCACTGGCACTTTATAGTATTTGAAGTTCTCCAAAATCTGGCGCTTAAACACTCTAAACTCTTCACGGGTGCTCTCGTTTTCGTCTCCGCGCCAATGCTTATCAAATCCGTCTTGCCACTTATCCCAATCAAAGACCTGAGAAACCGGATACATAAGATAAGCATATTCCTGATCTACAGACGATAGATCCAAAACCGCTTCACGCCCAAAATCGGTTCTAAGAACTCGATCCTCCGGCACGCCGATGATTGCGTCTTCACGATCGAAGAAAGGATCAAGCGTTTTTCGGATGTCGATATAAAACCAGCGTTTTATCTTCTTTTTTTTCGTATTGACTGTCTCCACTACTTTCCCTCGCCAGGCAACCTGATATAGCGACGTCATTCGTTGCTGTCCATCAAGCAGCAATGAATGGGGAACCATCTGCTTCGCCTCAGCAGGCGTGCCTTCGATAGGGCGAGGCTTGAAATTCACATCTCCACCATTATCGAGAGTCATCAGAGCGCCAATTGGGAAGGCTCGCGAGATTGAAGCAATGAGGCTTCTTATGCGGTCTTCATCCCAAACCCAACTACGCTGAAAATCCGGTAATTGGAGAATTCCGCGATGGCAATCATCAAGGAGCTTATTGAGATCATAAGGATTTGTTTGAAACGTCGATCCAAGCATTCTTTTCAGTCTCCTTGTTTTTTTCTGTCGGACGTCCTGTAGTTGAAGGGGACGACGTTCAGCATTAGCGGTACAGTGTGCCATTCCAGTAATGTCAAACGTGAATGAAATATTCGAGGTGGGGCAATACCGCCATTGCAGGTGCGAACTATAGCGCCCCCCGTATCCGATCGAATTCCGCACACGCTGCTACCAGTGATTCCGGCGGCGATTCAAGCTGCTTGTTGTTTCGACAGTCGGATGCGAGCTTGTCGATAAAGATATGAGCATCCTTGCTTTCGGAGATTTTGCCGTAAGCGCTTTGGTAGGATTCTTTGTTTTTTTCGTCGACGTTCTTACCGTCCAGATAGGCCAACCACGTCTGGATATGCCACCTCGGTATGACGTACACTATCGGTTCGTGATCGCCTCTGGGGGAGCGCAATTCCGCGTCCAGTTCGGACTTGATCCGGTCAACGGAAAATTCGTCCGCGTCCTGAAGTACCACGAGAATGGTCGAAGCGTGTCGTCTGCGCAACGCTTCGACCTCCCGGGAGAGATTGTCCTTCACATACTTCTTGCCCGACCCCATTCCGTTCGGATAGGGCAAGACTCGGATTGTGCGGTGTTTCACTCCCCATTCCTTCGTCAGAAAGCGCTTCGCGAAAAGCTCATGCGCCCTGTCCTCGCAGAGGATAACGATCCGCGAGGCCTTACTCATTCTCCCACCCTCGCGCCATCACTTCCGCCGGCGGCATATTCTCCACTACGGGGAACGGGCGCACGACGACATGCGCGCCCGCATGCCGCGAGAACCAAAACTCCGTCCCTCTCGCCATTTTATTCACAACTTCGGGGTGATGAGAGATGATCAGCGCCTGCCTGCCGTGTTCGTCACAGATGTCATGAAGGTTATCCAGCCAGGGTTGAATTTCGCGCATCGAAACGAAGTTGTCCGGTTCGTCGATCAGCACGGTCGAAAACACCCCGGCGCGTAACGCTTCCAAAATCGTATAAAGAACAATCAACTGGCGTTGGCCGTCGGAAAGATTCATGAAATCGAAGTCGCGGTCCTTGCCTTCGATGCGGAACGTCGCCATGAGTTTGCGTGATTCACCGCTCTCTCGAAGACTCAACTGTCCGAAGCCCGGCAAAACATCCTCCAGGTGTCGTTTCGCCGCATACCCGATAGACGGTTGCTCTTGTAAGAGATGGCGGTACCACTGGGCGAAGTTCTCGGCGTGCTCGGAGAGAAAGCGCGACTCGGAAACGGCGGCGTCTTTGACGACCAGCGGGATAGGATGAATCAATAGAATTTTGTCGAGTTCTTCCCTGAAGCGAATCAAGGGTTTGTTGTCAACTCGTTGTGCGACCGTCGGGATAACCGATCGAGACCAATCCGCCGGAAAAACGACGCCAACCTCCACTGTTCCTGAATTTCTATTAATACGGTGAAGATGCGCCTCCTGCCCCTCGAATAGAAAAAAAGTAGAGTCTTTCCAGAGCAGCTCCTCCCGTTTGATGCGCTGCTTGCCCGTCTGCTCCGCATATTCGATGGTAACTTCGTATGCGTACGACTCGCCGTCTATCGTCAGAGAGAGCCCTACCGTCTGATCCCGCCTTGTATCCCAGGTTGTCAGACTGTTGCGATTGAATATATCCTCCACATGCTCCCCGCGCATCAAACGTTGAACACAGCGCAACGCGTTCAGCACCGATGTTTTGCCTGAACCGTTGTCCCCGAGCCAGAGTTGAAAGTCGCCTGGTTGAACCCGAAAGTTCGTCAGACATCGAAAGTTGTCTATGTAGATTTCATGTATCATCGGTTGTTTTCCTCTTTCATCAATCAACGATTTCGATTCATCCCGGCGCACCGTATTTTGACGGAAGATAAAAGCTGCGCCACAAATACCATTCTATATCAATAATTTCGACATTTCCAAGCGAACGAAAAATATGTATGGCCGAGCAGTTTGCTCTTTTCCAGCGATTCGAGCCAGGTTTCGGCGTCCTCCTCCGTCAGATAGCCGACCGAGAAGGAGCGGCGGATAACCGCGCGGGGCGTCTTTTCATCGTGCCCCTCGTAGAGCAGCCTGTCCTTCAGGGTTTTCCAGGCCAGCCCGAAGGTGTACTCGAAGCGCTGAACGACCCCCTCCTGCTCCAGCTTCGAGTATTCGTCGAGAGGTTTCGCCTCCAGGGCTTCCTTCAACAAGAGAAACGCCTTCTCGAAATTCTCGAACCGTTGTCGCCGGCGCAGTTCACTTGTGTTGTTCATCCTCGCGCCCCCTTTGCCGTCCGAGTTCTTCCTCTCCCCGGCATATGGACCGATAACACCTACAATCTTGCTTGGACCATCATATCGAACGCGGGCTCTTCAAGCAACCGGGAACGCTTTGTGCTATCCTTCAATGGAAATGGAGATTTTTCGGGAAAGAGGCGATACGACATGACGACGGCCATCGAGCGAACGCTCACGGACTTCTTCGAGGAGGAGCAATCCGTCCGCCTCGCTTTCCTGATGGGCTCCTTCGCCAAGGGGACGGCCCGCCCGGACAGCGATGTGGACGTCGCCGCGCTCTTCGACCGGGCTCCGGACTTCATGGAGGCGCTCGATCTTCGGGAACGGCTTTCGGCCCTGCTCGAACGCGAGGCCGATCTGGTGGTGCTGAACGACGCGGGGCCGATCATCGGGATGCAGGCGCTGAAGACCGGGATCAGGCTCTTCGCCCGGAAAAAAGAGTACGAGGAATTCTTCGTCCGCACCCTGAACGAGTACGACGACCTGAAGCGCCTCCGCGCTCCGATCGAAGAAGCCGTGCCGAGGAGGAGAATCTATGCCTGACAAAGACGTGGTGTTGGCGAAAGTCGCGACCATCCAAAGGTGTCTGGCGCGAATACGCGACGTCACGTCGCTCGATCCGGCAAGACTCTACGACGGATACGGGGCCATGGCAATGGATGCGGAGCGCGAAAAAGATGCCGGCGAATGGTGCGACGCTCTTTCGGGGGACGCGATCAATGAAGCGCGGTAAGCGCTGAAAGCGCTCCACTACATCCTCGCGGCGTACCCTTCCTTTTCGGCGTTGCCGAGGAGGTAGAGGAATGCGGGGGCGGGTATGCGTACGACGGGCGTCCGAGTTTTATGGGCGGCGACTCCGTAATCCTCGGCCCGTTTCGTGATGATCAGCGCTCCCAGTACATTCGCGCGCTCGTCGTCCGCGAGTTCGATGATCGCATCCGTCCCTTTGACATGCGTATTCTCGCGGTATTTCACTTCGCACAGTATCCGCCCCGCCGGAAGCTCCACAACCACGTCCACCTCTTTTTCTCCGTCCTTGACCCTCCTGTAATAGCCAACGCGCGCGTTCGCCGCGGAATAGAACGCGGCGATGTGCTTGTAGACCGTCGTTTCCACCATGATCCCCGTCTCCTCGGCGTCGGCGATCGCGTTCTCCAGCATCAGAACGGCGCTTCGTATTGCGGCGTCGGCCACGTAGATCTTCGGTCGCCCCTTCAGCACTCCCTTTCCGTCGACGCCGACGGGATCGCTGATATTGATCAGGTTCGCCTCTTTCAGGAACTGAATATAGCTCGTCAACGTGCTCTTGTTCATTCCGTCCAGCTCCTTGGACATCGTCGTCATGTTCACGATGCCGGAAGAGTGCATGCAGAGGTACAAGAAGACCTTTTCGAGCTGAAGAGGGTTCCGCACATTGAAAAGAGCCAGAATATCCCGTTTGATCACCTTGTCGACAACATCCTCGCGCAGCATTCTCTGAGAGAAGGCGTCGTCCTGCGACAGCGCAAGCTCCGGAAAGCCGCCGACCGTCAGGTACCTGTTGAAATGGCGCTGAAGCGGCGAAAGGGCGGCCATCAGATGGCTGAAATCGCCCTTGTCCATCGTGTGCAGCCTCGTCGGTTGAATACCCGCTTCAAGGCGGGGCCGCTCGGGGAGTTGCAACAGATCGCAGTACTCGTAAAAGGAGAGCGTCGGAATCTTCAAGACGCTCCAACGTCCTACGCCGCTCTCCGCCGACCCTTTTTCCAGAGCGGGACTCGCCGACCCGGTGGCGACCAGCCGCAGCTCCGGTTGCGTGTCATACAGCGTTTTGATCCACGCCTCCCAGTCCTCCGCGTACTGCACCTCGTCGAAGAAGAAGAAACACTTTTCCTCCGTCGGATAGGAGTTCCGATACGCCCGCAACACGCTCTCGAAACCGCCGAGCTTCAGGATGGGATTGTCGAACGACAGGTACACGACGCTCTTCGCGGACACGCCTCTCCGTAAAAGACTTTGTATCAGCTGGTACATGATCGTGGTCTTGCCCACGCGTCTGGCGCCGGAGAGTATCACGAACCGGCGCAGAGAGGGGTGAAGCAGCATCTTCTCCGCTTCGTAGTACGCAATCCGCCGTTTGGGCGGCGATGTCTTCTCCGAAATGGGAACCCCTCTCCACCATGGATTGTACTGTATTAAAAGATTCAACAGTTTTTCATCGGTGAACGCAAGCATTGAGGACCACCTCCAGAAAAATGGTATATCGTACTCTCCATTTAGTCAATAACAATGCACATCGTACTGTTTTTCCAAGTGGATGCGGGAGGGTTCACTTTCTGGTTTCCTATACGATAGAAGAAACCGTCGAGGTTCACAGAGTGATTCACGGACGCCGCCGCTACCCCCATCTGTTCGGCTACGGAGGAACGGAAGACGAGGGACGCGTCCGAGCGCCGGCGTTCTCGAGCGGCGCGGAGCTTCCCTGAATCTCTGTTCGCAAGCTTCCGGAAGGCGCGGCATATCACCGATACGGAGAAGACGATCGTTTTCCGCCCCCCCGACGAAGCGCCGCCCCGGATGAAATGAGTAAAAACTTCCGCGCAGCTCTCGCGGATTGTGTCAAAAACAGGAAACATCCTTTCGAACACCCCCTGATATAATGGGAAAAACCTCGAAAAAGAGCGAAAAGTCCATTAAAACATCTCTCGAAGGACGGCGTCGTTGAAACCCTCCTTGAGACGAACTCTATACCCGGCCAATGCAAGGAGCGTATGCGGAATGAACATCGTAGACAAGGAGAACATCCGGCTGAAGGTAGCCGCCGGAGACTGGAAGGAAGCCGTTCGCGAGGCGGGCGATCTGCTGTTGCGATCGGGGAGGATAACGGAAGGGTATATTTCTTCGATGATCGACAGCATCGAGAAGCTGGGACCGTACATCGTCATCATCCCCGGCGTGGCGCTTCCCCATGCGCGCCCGGACGAGACGGTGCTGACGGGAGGAACGAGCCTGATCACGCTGGAGAGGCCGGTGGAGTTCGGCAACGCGGAGAACGATCCGGTGGACGTCGTCGTCGCGTTCGCGGCCCGTTCGGACTCGGGGCACCTGGAGAATATCGCCGGGATATCTCGGTTTCTGGAGGATGCGGAGCGGTTGGAGAGGCTCCGCGGAACATCGGACATCGAAGTCGCATTCCGGTCGATCAATCGAACCGACATCGGTTAGGAGGAAGCGGACTATGGCGAAGGCTCGGATTTTGGTAGTGTGCGGTTTCGGCGTGGGATCGTCCATGATTTTGAAGATGAAGATCGAAGAGGTTCTCAAGCGGCACGGTCTCGAGGCGGACGTCGCGACCGCGGATATGGGGACGGCCGCCTCCGAGCCCTGCGATCTGCTGTTCACTTCGAAGGAGCTTGGAAACGAACTCGCCGGTCGAATCAAAGCGCCGGTGATCGCCATCGCCAATTTCATCGACCGAAAGGAGATCGAGGAGAAGGGATTGACGCTCTTGGAAAAAGTCTGCCGCGGAGAATAAGCGCAGTCGAGGACGGCGTCGCTTTCCGTCGGGAAGGCCGACGACCGGGATCGGGGGAAGACGCCCGTTTATTTCGAAAGGGAGGTATGCACGATGGTTGTTATCGACTTTTTGATCAATCAGATTTTCCGGGAAGCATCTCTGTTTTTGGGAATCATCGCTCTGGTCGGCCTGATAATGCAGCGGAAATCGGTTTCGGACATACTGAAGGGCACGTTGAAAACCGTCATCGGCGTGATCATCCTCACCCAAGGCGCGAATATTCTGGTCGGCTCCATGCTGCCTTTGAGCAACGCTTTCAGCGAGCTGTTCAAGATAAGCTCCGCCGCGCAGATGAACCCGATAGGCACCGAAAAATTCATCGCGCAGTTCGGCTCCGAGATCGGCGCCTCCATGCTGCTCGCCTTTTTGATCAACGTCGCGGTCGCCAGATACACCAGAATCAAGAACATCTTCCTGACCGGCCACCATCTCTTCTGGTTCGCTTTCATCTTCGTGGCGCTCGGCGTGGAGGCGGGGTTGAAAGGCGCCGCGCTGCTGATCACGAGCACCGTGTTGCTGGCGTTCTATATCGTTTTCGTACCGGCTCTTATCCGCCCGTTCGTCAGGGCGGTGACGGGCGACGACAGCTTCACGCTGGGGCACCCCACGGTCGGTCTGTCGCTCGTCTCCGGAGTGCTCGGGAAGTATCTGGGAGACAAGTCCAGGTCCACCGAAGATTTGAAGATTCCGGAGTCCCTGAGCTTCCTGCGCGAAATCACCGTCGTCTCTTCGATCGTCATGGGCTCCGTCTATCTGGCGGTGGGACTGATGCTCGGCGGGAAGGCGGCCGAACTGTACAGTCCGGATAAAAATCTGCTGGTCTACTCCCTGCTGCAGGGCGTCCTCTTCGGCGCGGGGCTGACGATTCTGCTGACCGGGGTGCGCATGATGCTGGCCGAGATCATTCCGGCGTTCAAGGGCATCTCCGACAAGCTGATTCCCGACGCGATTCCCGCCCTGGACTGTCCGATCATCTTCCCGTACGCCCCCAACGCCGTTTTGATCGGCTTTCTGGTCTCCATGGTCACGTCGGTCGTCACCATCGCGGTCTGCGCCAGGTTCGGAACCTTCACGTACGCGGTGCTGCCGCTGACGATCACCTGCTTCTTTGAAATAGGAACCGCGGCGGTGATCGGCAACGGAACGGGCGGTATCCGCGGCGCGATCATCGGCTCCGGAGTGGCCGGAGTGCTGATGATCCTGCTGGTGGGCTTCTCCATTCCGTTCCTCGTTCATACGGTCTCCGATTTCATCATCATTTTCGGAGGAAACGACTTCTCGATCTGGGCCATCATCGTCGGCGCTCTGACCAGAATGCTGGGCATCGCCTGATCATCTTCATGGGAAACGCGCTCTACAAAGCTTATTTTCGGCATATACTGGAGATCGT
>LVBO01000294.1 GCA_001604435.1 Synergistales bacterium Syner_01 | reverse complement strand
CCGACGTCACCATTTTCAAGGATCTTCCCAAGCTCAACAGGATCTCCGTGAAGGAAGGCCAGTTCCCGGCCGAACAGATCGAGGCGTTGGGGAAAAAAGCGTCGGTACAGAAGTGATGCCGCGGAAGGAGGCCCCACGGCCTCCTTCGACGGCCTTCGAGGGGGATTGATCCGCATGAAGATGTCTCTTGAGGAGGCTCCCGAACAGAGTGTACCGCAAGGTCGGCGCAGTAAAAAACTCTCCCGTGCCGAACTTCGCATCCGATTGCGGCTCGAACCCTTCAACCTCACCAAAAAAGAAACGGAAATAGCCGTATTTCTTGTGGAGGGACTGGAGAGAAACGAGATATTGCTTCGATGCGATATTACCAATAATACATTAAAAACGCATATTCGTCGGATCTATCGTAAGCTTGCAGTGAGAAAGAAGAGCGAAATTGCTTCGAGACTCGCGCTGACGTGACAAAACGGTATCGGAGGAGTAATCTAATATGCACCCCGGGTATCATCCGGGATAATCTGTTGGAGCGGCAGACGCGCAGAGCATCGCCGTTCCCGTCAAGGAGGGGTTCACTATGAAGAAGATTTCGGCAGTGGTTTGGGCGTTGCTTTTAGCGTTTCTTGTAGCGTCTCCGGTGAGCGCGAGTACCCTGAACGCTCTTCCGGCATGGCCCGATAGCGCGTTGTACGGAGTGGCGAACATCGAGGAACCGAAGGAAATCATCAACATGATCGTTGACTCCAAGCTGTTCAAGATGGCTGCCGCCATGGAGCAGGATATGCGGATGGTGGCGGAGTGGTTGAAGCAGTTCCCGGTGCAGTCGGCGTCCGTCGTCGTCGGCCTTACCGACAAAGGATTCTCCCTCCAGGGCGCGGCCAGGCTCGATGAGAGCAAAAAAGAGCTGCTTCAAAAGCTCGCCGGGGGCAAGGGGGAGGAGGGGGATATCGATATCCTCATCAACAGCCCCGTCCCGGGCGCGCTGATTCTTGCCCCGTTCGAGGGAAATATCTATGCGGTGGTTGCGGACGGTGTTGCGGGCGTCCTCCTTTCCGTCGAGGACGATATGCTGCTCTTCGGTTTCGGTCCGGAAGATATCGAGGCGGCAAAGGCTGCTCTCGCCGACCCGGCGAAGCGGATGAACATGCAGCGGCGTCTTCCCCAGAAGAACTTCTATTTCTTCCACGACAACGGAATGGCGGCCGCCGAACTCATAGCCCAGTCCAAAGGCACGCTGGAGGAACCTGTAGAAAACTTGTTTGCCGAGATCGGTTTCGGCCTTACTGAAAAGGGTTTCGACCTCTCCGTGTTCACCAACTTCGCCAAGACCTTCGGTTTGGATAAGCTGGAAACGGAGCTTCGACCGCTCTCAAAAGACGATCTGTTCCTCGTCGGGGGCGGAAACCCGTGGCTGACCATGGCGGGGCGCGTCGTCATGGAGAAAAAGCACTTCGAAATGATCCGTGAAGCGGCAAAAGCGGGGGACGATGACGCCGAGCAGGTCGTGGAAGTGCTCGAACAGCTGAAAGTGATGGGACTTACCGAGAATGCGCTTATCTCCATACTCAAGTCCGTCGGTATAGTCCTCGGCGGCGAAACGTCCTTCTCGGGGATGCCCATTCCCGGCGGGTACGTGTACGCCTCCGGAGAGAAGGACTGGGTCGAACTGCTGCTTCCTCTCCTCGAAGCCATAGTGAAAGAGAGCGGCGCGGAGTTCGAACCCCTGACGCTTCCGGGGTGGCAGGCGCTCTACGTCATGAGGGACCCCGTGGATGTCGTTCTTGGCATTCGCGACGGCATAGCGCTCGCCGGATTCCTCAGTCCGGAGAGCCTGGAAAAGGTCCCTGAATTGAGTCAGGATACCGAGAAACTCCTTGGCGCGAATAACTCGATGCTCTTTTACCTGGACGCGGGCGTCGTCCGTCGAATCGTGACGCAGCTTTTCGACCCGGAGAATCCGATCGCCGCGCTCTTCCTCGCTGACGACGACGACTTCCTCGAGGCCGCTCCGTTCCTCTTCGAGGGGTTGAAGGCGACGGCCGGATTCAAGGGCATCCGGATGAACTTCAGCGGAATGGAACGACTTGATTTCGCAATGCTCTTCGATACGCCGAACCCCGATGAGATAGCCGCTCTCGACGGCCTTGCAGCGAAGTGGCAGGAGTTCATGGAAAAGGCCGAGGAGGAGGAGCCGGAAGAGGAAGAAGATGTTGAAGAGGAAGCGCCGAAGTCGTAGCGCTTGAATCTCGAGAAGCTCCGGGGGCGCGCCCTCGGAGCTTCTTCTCCCCTGCCATGCAAGGAGGTGTGACGCCATGAGAAAAAGTTCATGGATACTCGTGTTCGTGTGTCTTGTATGGGGTTTTGCAGCAGCGCCGCTTTTTGCGGAGGAGCGAATACTCCGTTTCGACGTCGAAGCAACGGTGGAAGAGGGGGCCTCCCTTATCGTAACAGAGCGCATCGCTTTTACGGCGGAGGGAAAAGATATCAAGCGTGGACTCTACAGAACCTTCCCGACTGATTTTACCGATGCGGAAGGCGTGCGCAGAAGGGCGGGTTTTGAACTTCTTTCCGCCGAGCTTGACGGTGCGCCGACCCCATCGTTGGTAGAACGTGTTGGAGAAAACCTCGATATTCGCCTTGGCGACCTCGAAAAACTCCTATCTTACGGCGAGCATCAGTTTTCAATAACGTACAGGACATCGGGGCAGCTCGGTTTTTTTAAGGATCACGACGAGTTGTACTGGAATGTCACCGGGAACGACTGGGCATTCCCTATAGAAAAAGCTTCGTTTCGCCTGCGCCTCCCCGGAAGGGATTTCGGCGCGGATTTTTCGAGCATAGAGTTCTATACCGGAAAAGAGGGCGAGCAGAGGCAGGATGCCTTGGTAACGAAAGAAGGCGCGGTGGAGTCGACTCGGATGCTGTCGCAAGGCGAGGGCCTGACCGTGGTGTACACGTGGCCGAAAGGAATCGTGGCTCCTCCGGCGGAGCCCGCGCCTGTGCTGGAGAAGTGGACGGCTTCGCCGTACAGAGTCGCGCACCTTGCAATGCCCGTCTTTCTTGCCTTGGTGATGACGCTGCTCTGGATACTGTGGGGCAAGGATCCCGCCGCACAACCTATATTTCCCCGGTTTGCCCCGCCTCGGGGAATCGAGGCCGGCTTCTCCCGCTACATACGATCGATGCGCATGGACGATCAGGCGTTCGCCGCCATGGTTCTGGGGCTCGCCGTCAAGGGGCTCTTGACGATAGAGGAGCGTTCGCTTGTTGCGGAGGCCGCGAAGCAGACGGGCAAGGACGTTTCGCAGGCGGGTATGGGGATGAAGCTGCTCTCGAAGCTTGTAGGAACGTCCTATATTCTCCGCCTGAACAGGGAAAAACTCTCCAACACCACCCTCACCATCGACGAGCGGGTTCTCGTCGACGAGCTTTTCGGTTCGACACGAAACGACATTCATCTCTCCAGCGCCGACCGTCCCGTGATTCAAGATGCTTTCAGACAGCTCGGCAAACGCTTCAAAGAGCGGGCGAAGCCGTTTCTGAAGACCAACACCGGAAAGTGGCTCGTTGGAGTCGCTCTTTTCGAGATCTACGCCGTCGTCATGCTTGTTCTCATGATCCTCTCCGGGGAAGGGCGTTTCGAGCCTGTGCTTGCGCTGATGGCCGGGCCGTTTCTGCTGCTTCCGTTCGCCGTTCCCGTTCCCTCGGGAAAGGGCGGTTTTGCCTCGAAATTTTTCCTCAGGGGCGTTTTCCCCGGCATTTTCCTCTTCGTCACGGCAGGGGCGATGCTGGCGGGGGCGTCCAGCGGGATCGAAGTCGATCTCCTCTCCGTGCCCGGTCCATTCCTGTGCGTGTTGGTCCTTCTGCTCTTCAAGCCGTTGATGAGGATTCGCTCCGAGGAGGGCGCCCGGCTGAACGAGGAGCTTGAGGGGCTTCGCATGTTCATGACGGCCGCCGAGAAGCACAGGCTCGAATTGGAAAATCCCCCCGACGAGACGCCGCAGCTCTTCGAGGCGCTTCTCCCCTACGCTTTTGCTCTGGATGTCGCCGAGACGTGGGCGAACCGTTTCGAGAGCATTCTTGCCGCCGGCCACTACACGCCGTCGTGGTACAGAGGGGATATGCACACCTTCACGCAGGCCGCCGGCGTCGCCGCGTTCGCCTCGGGTTTTGCGGGCGCAGTCGCGTCCGGAACACGTTCCTCGGGGAGCGGCGGAAGCGGTTCCTCCGGAGGCGGCGGAGGCGGCGGAGGCGGACGGGGCTGGTAGCGCCCGGATTGCGCGGTGTCTGTCGAACCTTTACACAAGGAGGCTCGACAATGAAAAAAGGTCTACTGACGATCACGCTGCTGCTCTTCATCTTCGGCGCGGCGGATGCCGGAGGAGACGATGAGCGGATTCTTCTCTTCGACGTCCATGCGACGGTGCATACCGACGCCGTCGTGACAGTACGGGAGCGGATTCTCGTCAATGTTCTCGGGGATCAAATCAAGCGTGGAATCATCCGCGTTTTCCCCACCGATTATACCGACGGTAAGGGAAAGAATGTCAGGACGGAGTTTGAGCTCCTTTCCGCCGTGCTGAACAGCTCGAATGTTCCTTTTCTTGTGGAGCGCCGGGGAGGAGATCTGGAGATCCGTCTCGGAAATCCCGATGTTCTTCTTTCCCCCGGCGAGCACCTTTACGAGATCACGTACAGAACTTCAGGTTGGATCGGTTTTTTCGAATCGCATGACGAACTGTTCTGGAATGTCACAGGGAACGATTGGGTCTTTCCGATCGACCGTGTCGTCTATCGCGTGGAGCTTCCGGAGGGCGCGTCTCTCGGGATGCACGCCGCGTACACCGGACGCCGCGGAGAGCGGGGCGGGGATTTCCGTATCGCACCCGACGGCTCTTTCGAAACGACCCGGACGCTTCTGCCCGGCGAAGGGTTCTCGGTAGCCGCAGGGTGGGAAAAGGGACGTGTAACGCCCCCGCCTCCGTTG
>LVBO01000293.1 GCA_001604435.1 Synergistales bacterium Syner_01 | reverse complement strand
GTCTGTTGCTGCTTTTGGTCGCCGTCGTTCTGCCGACCCCGCCGTCGGCGGAAGGGGCGCAAACGATTTATGTGAAGGCTGATGCTGCGGGGGGCGGAAACGGTGCATCCTGGACCACTGCCTACAAGGACCTTCAGGATGCGCTGGATGCTGCGGTAGACGGCGACGTGATCTGGGTGGCGAAGGGGACGTACACGCCTGTAACCCCGGTTTCAGCAAATAACGTCACTGACGATGAACGTAAAAAATCCTTCAGCCTGAAAAGCGGAGTTGCCCTCTACGGAGGCTTCGCCGGGACGGAAGAAAAGCTGGAGGAGCGGAACATCGCCGCGAACAAAACGATCTTTTCGGGAAATCTCGGAAACTCGGATACAAATGACGACAATAGCTTCCACGTGGTAACAGCGATCAACGTAGACAACACCGCCGTCCTCGACGGCTTCACCATCACCGGAGGGAACGCGAACGGCGGGGGTGAATGGGGACAGGGCGGCGGGATGTTCATTTTTAATGGTGTTGGTCCGACGGTGACGAACTGCACCTTCTCAGGCAACAACGCAGTTTTCGGCGGCGGGATGTACATCTTTAAAAGCAGTCCGACGGTGACGAACTGCACCTTCTTTGGCAACATCGCAGGCAGTTCCGGCGGCGGGATGTACAATGCCTCCCTATCCCATCCGACGGTGAGGAACTGCACCTTCTCTGGCAACAGAGCAACTGAACACGGCGGCGGGATGTTCATTATTCCTGATGTTGGTCCGACGGTGACGAACTGCACCTTCTTTGGCAACATCGCAGGCAGTTCCGGCGGCGGGATGTACAACGGCATTGATAGCAGCCCGACGGTGACGAACTGCATATTCTGGGGAACTAATAGTACAGACGGGCAGGTATTCAGCTTCGACGGGACATTCACCTACTCTGTCACCGATAAACCCGGCACGGGCAACACAACCGCCGACCCGCAGCTCGAGCCTCTCGCCGACAACGAAGGCCCGACGATGACCCACGCCCTGCTTGCGAACAGCTCCGCCATTGCAGCGGGAACCAATTCAGGCGTCGTTCCGGATACCGACCAGCGCGGCTTTTCCCGCCCTCTTGCTCCGATCTCAATGGACATAGGAGCCTTCGAGGTTCAGGGCTCGGTAAAGGTCCAAATCACTGGCCCCGACGGGGCGAGGTGGAGCCTCGACGACGTAGGAAGTCACGCAAGCGACCATACGGTTACCGTTCCACGCGGGGACTACAAAGTAACCTTCAGCGAAGTCCCCGGCTGGACGAAACCCGAACAGGAGACCGTAACGGTGAAGAAGGACCAGATGGCGCCCGTTGTATCCGGAACATACGTCCGGCACGTCGGCTCGGTGAAGGTGACCATCGACGGTCCTCCGGAAGCGAGATGGAGCCTGAACGCCACGGGGAGCTACTCAAGCGGGCACACTGTGGAAGCCGTGCCGACGGGTGAGCATACGGTCTCTTTCAACACACTCTCCGGCTGGACGAAGCCCGCGAACACATCCGTGACGGTGAAAAAAGACACGCAGTCCACGAAGACCGGCACATACGTCCGCACGCCTACGCCCACGCCGACGCCGACGCCGGAACCCACGCCGGAGCCGACACCCGAGCCGACGCCAACGCCCGAGAAACCGATAGACCCGCCCGTCGTGCCTCCGGGAACGCCGCTGCCCGAGGGCTCGCTCCCCGCTACGCCGACCCCGCTCACGGTGACGCTGCCGCCGAACGCCACGCCCGAGCAGAAGCGCGAAGCGGTGCGCGACCTCCTGATCGAAGCGGGAGTCCCCGCGGACCGGATAGAAGGAATCCTCGAACTGCTCGACGTCGACGACACGGGGCGCGTGTACATCACCGACGAAGGGATGGAGCGCCTTCGAGAGCTGCTGGACGACCTCGACATCCCCGATGGCGCCGAAGGAACCCCCTTGGCGGTCTTCCGCGCCGTACTCGACGCGCAGGGGACGGCGCTGACCGCGTCCGCCCCCCGTACGGCCATCGTCTTCTTCCGCATACCGGAGCGCTTCATCGGCAAAAGCTCCGACCGTCTTCAGGTGGTGAAGGTGTTTTCTTCCCAAAGCGCGGAGGCCTTCAAGCGCGTCTATTCGTTCGAAGAGTTGCTCGACGGCTGCGCCGCCGTAGTGCGGGTGAAAAGCGTTCCGGGCGGCGAGGAGCTCACCGGCGTACTCGCCCCGCACGAAGTCATCGACGCGAACAGCCGTCTTGCAGTCGCCATAGCGGACGGAGGGAGATTCGACCTCGACGGCGCGGTGAATGGAGCGATCATCGACCCCGCCTTCATCGTCGAGGGTGAACCCAAGAGTCCTCCCGACCCCGACGACCCGCAGTACCCGCACGGAGGAAGCGGCTGTACGGCGGGAGGCTCCGTCTCCCCGTCGCTGCTGCTGCTTTTGTCGCCGTTGGTTCTTCCGATCATCGGCCGGAGGAGCTAGCGGCAAGCCGAAAGGCGGAAACGCCCGCCCTCCTCATTCGACGAAGAGCGCGGAAAAGGGCGAAACAAGAGAATGCAGCGTGTCATAAAAGAGGAAAATACGCTATAATTCGCCATGAGAACGATGTTTTGTGCTCTTCTGTGCGCCTATGGGTGCTCGGCGTCGTTGCTCCGCACTCTACCACGGAAGAAGACGAGGATAAGTGAAAAAAGACACCACGCAATATCTCAAGATGCTGGGGATGCCGGTCGGCAGGCTGATCCTGTCGCTGGCCGTGCCGACGATCATCAGTATGCTGGTGACGGCGGTCTACAACATAGGGGACACGTTCTTCGTCTCGAAGCTTGGAACCAGCGCTTCGGGCGCGGTGGGCATCGTCTTCTCGCTGATGGCGATCATCCAAGCGGTCGGGTTCACGGTCGGCATGGGTTCGGGCGCGCAGATCTCCAGATTGCTTGGCGCGAAGAAGAAGGACGAGGCCGACACGGTCGCGGCGAGCGGCTTCTTCGCGGCGGCGGCGTTCGGTGCGCTGCTCGCGATCTTCGGCAAAGTCTTCATCGACGACCTGATGCGCGTTCTGGGCGCGACGGAGACGATTCTGCCGTACGCGCGCGATTACGCGAGCTATATTCTGTACGCGGCTCCCGTGATGGCGTCGTCCTTCCTGCTGAACAACATTCTCCGCGCGGAAGGGAAGGCGAAGCTCGCCATGGTCGGGCTGACGACCGGCGGTTTGCTCAATCTGGCGCTTGATCCGCTGTTCATCTTCGGTTTCGGGTGGGGCATCGGCGGAGCGGCCATCGCTACGGCGATCAGCCAGTGCGTCAGCTTCTGCATTCTGTTCTCCTGGTTCCTTCGGGGGAAGACCATCGTCCGCCTGAGCGCGGCGAGTATCTCGCGCAGTCCGTTGGAGTACCTTCGAATACTCAAGAACGGCTTCCCGTCCTTCTGCAGGCAGGCGCTCGCCAGCATCGCGACCATCGCGCTCAACGTGAGCGCGGCCGTGTACGGAGACGCCGCCGTTGCCGCGATGTCCATCGTCGGCAGACTCTTCATGTTCGTCTTCGCGATCAATCTGGGGATCGGGCAGGGGTACATGCCCGTGGCGGGGTACAACTACGGCGCCGGACAGTTCGGCAGGGTGAAGGCGGCGTTTCTGTTCACTTTGAAAGTGGCCAGCGTTATGATGACGCTCTCCGGGGTAGCGGCGTTCGTGGCGGCTCCGGCTTTGATCAGGGTTTTCATCAGGACCGACCTCGACGTCGTGCGGATCGGCGTCGTGGCGTTGCGGGCGATGTGCCTCGCCATGCCGCTGATTCCCCTCGGCGTGGTCTGTAACATGACCTTCCAGTCCATCGGGAAGTCGTGGACGGCGACGGTGCTGTCGCTCGCGCGGCAGGGGATCTTCTTCCTGCCGCTGATCTTAACCCTCCCCCGGTTCATCGGCTTGACCGGCGTTCAGATCACCCAGCCGCTTGCCGACGCGCTGACCTTCCTCTGCTGCCTGCCGCTCGCGTTCTTTTTCTTCAAAGAGCTCGACGCCGCGACGGACGCGAACTGACCAGGCAGACGATTCATATTTCCCCCGCGGCGTCGTCCTTTGCAGCGCTTCGTTCCGCCGGTCGGTTTATTTGAGAAGATTCACCAGTTTTCTCATCCAGCCCGACTTCATCTTCTCCATCATCCAGTCCTCGGCGACCATCTTGTTGATCATGGAGACGGACGGGAAGGCGTGCTGCATCATCATCACGTGGTGCATCCGTTTTTTGTACTGGATGGCCATGGTCCACTCGTGAATCAGTTCGCTCGCCGCCTCGCCGACGATTGTGGCGCCGTATATCCTTCCGCGGGCGTCGACGACGACCTTGACGAACCCCTCGGGGTGTCCGTCGGCCACGGTGCGCCCGTAGGAGCGAAACGCCTTCTTCACCACCCGGGGCTTCAGCCCCTTCTCGCGCGCTTCCTTCTCCGTCATGCCGACCTGAGCGATCTCCGGTTCGGTGAACACCGACCACGGAACGACATACCGCTCGCGCTTCAGCATGGGAAGGGAAAACGGGGAGAGGGAATGCATCAGGGCAAGCATCCCCTGGTGCATGGCCGCGTGGGAGAGAAGACTCTGCCCGTTGCAGTCGCCCACGGCGTAGATGTGCGGCCTGTTCGTTCGCATGTGGCTGTCGACAACGATGCCCCGCTTCGTGAACTCTACGGCGGCCTTCTCAAGGCGAAGAGCCTCCAGAACCGGCTTTCTCCCCGTGGCCACGAGGATTCGCTCCGACTCCAGAGTCGTCGTGTCCGCGACGGTGAGGACCTTTCCGTTTTTCATGGAAACACCGGTGATTTTCGCTCCGTTGTGAACAGCGATGCCCTCCCGCTCGAACGCCTCCTGGAGCACTCCGGCGGCCTCTTCGTCCCCTACCGGAACGAGATGCGGGTCCATGTGAACCAGAGAGATTTTCGTTCCCAGCCTGGAAAATGCCTGCGCCATCTCCGATCCGATGGCGCCGCCGCCGATGATGGTCAGCGATTCCGGCATCTTCTCGATCTCGAACATGTTCACGTTCGTGAGGATGTCCGGAATATCGCGCAGCCCCGGAATAGGTGGAATGAAAGGTTCCGTTCCGGTGGCGATGAAAATCTTCTTCGCGGTGCAGCTCTCGCCGTTCACCTGCACCGTCCGGTCGTCGAGGAACTCGGCGGATCCTTTCACCAGTGTTGCATTCTCGAATGCCTTCTGGAATTTTTTGTCGTTGATGCCGAGAATTTTTTCCCGAACCACGTGCATAGGGTCGGAAGCGCTCATGTGGAATTCGCCTTCGATGCCGTACTTTTTCAGGTTTCTCGCGGAATGAACCGCCTCTCCGGCTTTCAGGAGCGCCTTGCTGGGGATGCAGCCGCAGTTCAGGCACTCTCCGCCCACTTTGTGCTTTTCGATGGAGAGCACCGAAAGTCCCATGGCCGCGCCCATAGCCGAAACGGCCATGCCCGCCGGTCCCATTCCAATCACCATGACGTCGAACTGCTTCACTGTCAGCACCTGCCTTTTTAAGGGTGAGGATAAGGAGATTATACCCGCTATCGGTATGTACCGCAATAAGGGGGCGCGACTCGACAATGCTCCGCAAGGGCTCGGAAAAAAGTCCTGTTCGTTCACATGACGATGTTCAACGGATTCAGGAGACCTCGGCTGAGGCCGTTTACCGCCATCTGTCCAGTATTTCCTTCAATTTGCCATCCTGTTCCATTTTTCGAAGAGCGTCCGTTATTTTTTCAGCCGCAGCATCCGGGAAGTGAAGACCGGCGGCTATGTACACGCGAGTAAGCTCGCCTATGGCAAGGCCTTCTTGCAGCCGAGACGTATCTTCGCCGATTTTTCGCCAGTTGTACAAGGCGATGAAATCGGACTCCGCAATGGTATCGAAGCGTTTGTGCTGGAGCTTTTTCGCGTTGATTTCCGCATCGGGGGCTTCATCCAGCCTCTCGATGCCCAGCGTCTTGAGCAGAGGAATTATCGCATGGCCCCGGACGACGCCCACGGGTATGGCCGCGGCCTCTTCGACCGAGAGTACGGGAGTCGCCCTGTCGAAGGAGTAGAGCCGGAACTGAGTCTGTATAAGTTCTCCGACCCACTTGAATGTGCCTTCCCGTTGCGGAGAGCGTGAAAAAGGGATAATGGCGTTCAGCTCGTCGCCGGGATTCTGCACCATCATCTGGGCTCTCAGCCAAGGCACGTCCATAACGAATTCGAACTCGGGGGCTCCGTACAGGGTGGCTTCCTGGAGAATTTCTACTGTTATACCCACGGGTTTCCCATCCGAAACTCCGCAAAGGGGCATGGCGCTAAGGCCGTAGACCACGACCTTTTCGGCGAGAGCGCCGGTTGTGAAAAGAGGCAGAATCAAAAAAAAGGCTGCAAGCGCGATCCGTTTCATTTTCATAACGATCCCCTCCATTCCAGATGTACACTATTTTGATCAAACCTGTTGGTACAAGGACTATGCAAAATGTCTCCGTAGCGCCGTTTTTCGAGCTACTGATGATTTCGTATCTTGGACGACTAGCCAATGTCTAAAATTTGCAGCATTCAGCGCAAGGGTATACTCATATAATTTTAAATGTTTTTTCTTTATCTGTCAATCTGTGGTTTGAGGTCTCGGAATCAGCTGGTCCGATATTTAGGGGGGCGTTTTGAGACGTTGCGGAAAAGTGAACGAGAAGAATTCCTCCATGACATGGCCTCGAAAGAGCGCCTGAAGCGGCGTATTCAGGAAGAGTAATATGGAAGCGTCGCCGAGACGCCGGAGTGCGTCGTGGAGTCCGGCAACGAAGATCCGGGATCGTACGCCATCGTCTGGAGACGGTTTCTGAGAAGAGCCGGGGAAGGCACGGTTTATCGGCGCATCGGGTAGAGAAAAGAGGCGCGCATCTTTCTGTAAATGAGTGTTAGTGCGAGTATGTTTTACGAGATCATACACACCCTATCCGTGCAGCTTCCGAGGCGACGTGCCCGGCAAGCGTCGCGACGAACGGCTTCAGTCCCGTCATGGGCGAAAGCTCGGAGTAGTCTCCCGTTTTTATAGCGCTTCGCGGTGTTGAGAGTACGGCGGCGGCTGTATAGAGCCCTTCCTGCATCAGACGCCGGCACAGCAGATCGTATCGTTTCAGATATGAAGCTCCTTGGAATTCTTCGAACACGGGGAAATGGGGAGATTTGTCCTTTACGGGTGAACTTGATCCGGGAGCGTCTTCGACCAGCATCAGCCAGCCGACGAACGGCCGAGGCTGTTCGCCGAAAGCCCCTTCCCGAAACGCTGTCCAGAAGTCGCACGCGCTGCCGATGGCTTCTTCGGTTCGGTTGTTGAAATTGTTGCCGAAGGAAGGGCCGACGTGGCTTTTCAGCTCGATCGCCGCGACGAGCGCTCCGTTATGGACTACAAGCAAGTCCCAGAGTTTTGTCGGCCGGAAGTAGCCCGGCAGAGTAAGCAAAGTTCGCCCCTGATGAATTTCGGTATTCTTCAAACCGTTGTTTTTTACGACATCCAACATCAACGCCAGAAAACCGTCCATATTCTTGCCGGCTGTGACACCCGCACGCTCGCCGTGATCTGTATTTCCCGATTCGATCTGCTTGAGTTTCGCCGCCTCTCGGTTTTTCCAAAAGTTTTCTACCGCGTTGTGGGTCTTTCGTTCGAAATCGACAAGATTCAGCGTCATTGCGCGCCATTCCCCCCCAGAGTAGCCCTTTCTTCGCCGTTCAGGCCGTACAGCCTAAAGGTCGCGTCGTTGCAGGCGTCGATATCTCTTGTGATCGCCGCTTCCGTAAGTTCTTTTCTTAAAACTCCGGAGACGTCCGACCATCGTGGAATCCTGATGCGACGCAGATATTGCGCTTGAAAACGCAGATATCCGCCGCGCATCTTCGTCGAATAGGTCGTTACAAAAAGACGGCTGATCGCCGAGAGGAGAATCGCCTGCAACGCGCGCAGCTCCCACTCGTCCGACGTGACGTAGTACAGATTATGGTGCGGATACAGCTCGCCCCGCTCGTAGACGATGTGCGCCTCGCCCTTGATGTCCGGAATCAGGAGCTTCGGCCTCGACGTCAGCG
>LVBO01000292.1 GCA_001604435.1 Synergistales bacterium Syner_01 | reverse complement strand
CAGTTCCGCACGGCCGGGTTGGCGAGGAGGATCTCCGTGGCGACGGTTCTGCCGCCGTCGGGCCTTGGTATGAGCTGTTGCGAACAGATGCCGACGAGGACGGAGGCGAGCTGGATGCGGATCTGCTGCTGCTGGTGCGGGGGAAAGACGTCGATGATGCGGTCGACCGACTGCGCGGCGTCCTGGGTATGGAGCGTGGCGAAGACGAGGTGCCCCGTTTCGGCGGCGGTGATGGCGGCGGCGACGGTTTCGAGGTCGCGCATTTCGCCGATGAGGATGACGTCCGGGTCCTGCCTGAGCGCACGCTTGAGCGCCTCGGCGAAGCTCTCGGTGTCGATGCCCACCTGCCGCTGATGGACGATGCACTTGTCGGAGATGTACACGTACTCGACGGGGTCTTCGATCGTGATGATGTGCTCCCTGCGGGTGGTGTTGATCATCTGAAGGAGCGCGGCGAGCGTGGAGCTTTTTCCGTGGCCGGTCGGGCCGGTCACCAGAAAGAGCCCTCTGCGGTGCGTGGAAATCTCCTTGAGCGTCGGCGGCAATCCGAGCTCGTCGAGGGTGCGGATGCGCATCGGTATGAGGCGGAGCGCCAACCCCATCCTGCCGGATTCGAAGTAGGCGTTGCCGCGGAAACGGGCGTCTTCTCCGTCCGGCGACCGGAAAGAGAAGCTGAAGTCATGCTCTCGGCTCTTTCGGAATTTCTCCATCTCCTCGGGAGCGAGCAGGTGGTGCAGCGCTTCCTCCATGTCTTCCGCGGAGAGCGGGGGGATATCGGCGAGGGGACGAAGCTCTCCGTCCACGCGGAAACTTGGAGGAAGCCCTTCGCTTATGTGAAGGTCGCTTGCTCCGCGTACCGATACTTCGGCCAGAAGGTCGTCTATCCGCACAAGGCATCCTCTCCTTCCGTCACGAGAACGTCGTGGTCAACACGTCCTCGACACTCGTAACACCGGCGGCTATCTTCCGTACTCCCGATTCCCTCAACGTGGTCATACCCAGGCGTATCGCTTCCTTGCGTATGACGTCGGCGCTTACGCCGGCGATGATGCGTTCTCGTATCGATTCGGTGAGCAGCATGATTTCGAAGATCGCGCTCCTCCCTTTGTAACCTGTTCCGCGACAGTCGTTGCAACCGGAGGGTTTGTACCCTCGCGTCCCGTTCGGAAGACCGAGGGTTGCGCACACGGGATCCGGAATAATGTACTCCTCTTTGCATGAAGGGCAGAGAGTTCGCACAAGGCGCTGCGCGATGACGGCGAGCAGGGAGGAGGCGACGAGGAAGGGGGCGATCCCCATGTCGACAAGTCGCACCGAGGCGCTGGGGGCGTCGTTGGTGTGAAGCGTGGAGAGGACGAGGTGTCCCGTGAGGGCGGCGCGTATGGCGAGCTGTGCCGTTTCGCCGTCTCGGATCTCGCCGACCATGATCTTGTCGGGGTCTTGGCGGAGAATCGAGCGGAGCGTGGAGTTGAACGTCAGCCCGGCCCGTTCGTTGACCTGAACCTGCCCGACGCCGAAGAGGGTGTACTCCACCGGGTCCTCCACCGTGACGATGTTCACTTCCGGCTTGTTGATCTGTTCAAGAACGGAATAGAGTGTGGTTGACTTTCCGCTTCCTGTGGGGCCGGTGACGAGGACGATGCCGTAGGGGGCTTCGCAGATGTAGTCGAGCTTCTGTTTGTCGTCGTCTTCGAGGCCGAGTTTTTTGAGCCCGACCATGGCGTTCTCCTGGTCGAGTATTCGGATGACTATTTTTTCCCCGTAGATGGTCGGGAGGGAGGAGATTCGAAGATCTACCCTTCGTCCGAGTATTTTGATGAGGATTCTGCCGTCCTGGGGCTTGCGCTTCTCGGAGATGTCCATCCCGGACATGATCTTGAGCCGCGAGGAGACGGCGGGGTGAAGGTTTCTCTGGAAGTCGAGCGCGTTGAAGAGCTGGCCGTCGATACGGTAGCGCACCCGGGTGTTTTTCTCGAACGGTTCTATATGGATGTCCGAGCAGTTTTCGCGGACCGCCTGCTCGATGATATTGTTGACGAGCTGGATAACGGGCGCGTCGTCCGGCGATGTGCTTCCCATGGCCTGCGTGAGATCCATGTCGCGGGGGGACGAATCCATAAATTCGAGGTTGGCGCCTTCGAGGGATTCCTGTATGGAGTACAGACGCTCGAGATTTCTCTCGAGTTCCGTAGGTGAGACGATGCCGATGCGCAGCTCCATGCCGGAGATCATGCGTATTTCGTCCTGCGCAAGCACGTCGAGAGGGTCCGCCATGGCGATTAAAAGAGTATTCCCGTCTTCGACGGCGAGAGGGACTACGTGAAGTCTCTTCGCCACGGCTTGCGACACCATTCGCAATGCTTCGGGCATAGGCCGGTACCGGGAGAGCGAATAAATTTCGAGCCTGAGCTGCGTTGCCAAGGCTTCCATCAGTTTGCCCTCGGTGATGATTTTCTTTTGCAGCAGCAGTTCTCCAAGCTTGAGACCGGAGCTTCTCTGCTCCTTGAGCGCGGATTGCAGCTGCTCGTCGGAGATCGCTCCTGACAGAACAAGAATGTCTCCCAGTCGAGGTGATTTGGTCATGCTCTCTCCCCTTATCTCGATGACATGTTTGATTGTGCGGGATTGTTTTAACGATAATAGCGTAAAAGGGAGAAATACACAACGAGCGCGGAACAGCTGTTCAAAATTTTCCCAGCGAGTTGGAGGACATGCGCGCAAACGCAAGGAAGCCGTCCGAGGGGAATTCTCCCCTGGACGGCTTCGTTGTTCTTTCAAAAGGATTTCCGGCGGCGACCTGCTC
>LVBO01000291.1 GCA_001604435.1 Synergistales bacterium Syner_01 | reverse complement strand
CTCTTCCTGCTCGGCGTACTCTCCATATTCAGCGCCGGCGCCGGTTTCGACGGCCGCGGGGCAGGATTCGCAACCCGCCAGCTCTTCTGGGGCGTCGTGTCGATCGCGGCTTTTTTGCTCACGCTCAAGATAGGGTATGAAAAGTTTCTGCGGGAGGCGTATCTCCTGTACGGCCTTTCGCTGTTGCTTCTGTTGAGCGTCATGATGCTGGGGATGACCGTCAAGGGGTCGCAGCGATGGATCGATCTTGGCTTCTTCAGGTTTCAGCCGACGGAGTTCGTCAAGATAACGCTGGTTCTGGTGCTTGCCAAGCATCTGTGCAGATACCCCCCGTCGAATTTTTTCTCTTTTCTGGGAGGGCTCGCCGTGCCCGCTCTCTCCGGAATTCTGGTGCTGATTCAGCCGGATGCCGGAAGCGCCATGGTCTACGGGGTGATCTCCTTCGTTGCGATAGTGGTCGCCGGAGCCCCATGGAGGTATCCGGCGGGGCTGCTGGCCATCTTCACGTCGCTTCTGCCGTTCGGATGGCGTTTCTTGCGCGAGTACCAGAAGATGCGGATACGCGTCTTTCTCGATCCGTGGATCGATCCGCTCGGCGCAGGATACAACGTCATTCAGTCCCGCATTGCCGTCGGTTCCGGGGGGCTCTTCGGGGCCGGGTATATGGAAGGGCTGCAGAGCAAGCTCAAGTTTTTGCCCGAGCCGCACACCGACTTTATCTTCGGCGTCTTCTCGGAGGAGTTCGGCTTTATCGGCGCGCTGGGAATGCTTGCCCTCTTCGGACTCCTCTTCTGGCGTCTCGTCGACGCCGGGCTGCGCACCAAGGACGGGAGGGCCAAGGTCCTCATCGCCGGTATTTCAACCTGGTTTTGGTTTCAGATGCTGCAAAGCATCGGCATGAGCATGGGGCTTCTTCCCATAACGGGGCTTCCCCTTCCGCTCGTCAGTTACGGAGGCAGTTCCCTGCTTTCGTTTTCCGTCGCGCTCGGACTTGCGCAGAGCGTGTACGTTTCGACGCTGAAAAGATATTGAGCGTCGGCTCCGCGCCGGGAGAACGGCGCGGATACTTGAGAAAACCTGCCTTCGGCAGGTGTGCATATCGAGGGAGGAATTGCAATCCATGAAGTGCAGAAACGAATCCGCGGCGCCGGAGCAGCGTGCCGTCCCGCGCGAAGAGGCCGTTCAACCGGCTCTCTTCGAGTACGGCGACGAGATGTGGCCGCTTCTCTCGAATGTGAAGCGCTCCTCCCGGTACGCGGGGTGCGAGTACGGCGCCCTCCCTCCCAAAGACGGGAATTCCATTGTGCGATTCTGTCTCGCCTTTCCCGATGTGTACGAAATAGGAATGAGTTACCTCGGATTCCAAATTCTCTACTTCCTCCTGAAGCATCTTCCGTGCGGCGACGCGGACCGTGTCTACTGCCCGTGGACCGACCTCGAGGAGCAGATGCGGGAGCGGGGGACGCCGCTGACCTCCCTCGAAAACGCACGCCCTCTCCGCGAATTCGACGTGGTCGGTTTCACGCTTCAGTATGAACTGAGCTACACCAACGTCCTTACCATGCTCGACCTTGGTCGTATCCCGCTGCTTTCGGCGGACAGGGCCGAGGAGGATCCGCTCGTCGCGGCGGGAGGCGTCGGCGCGCTCTCGCCGGAGCCGCTCGCTCCGTTCGTCGACTTCTTCTGCGTCGGCGACGGCGAGGAACTGCTTCCCGATGTGATCGCGCTTCTTTCCGGAGCCAAGGGGCTCTCCCGCAGAGAAAAACTCGAAAGACTCTCGGAGATCGAAGGAGTGTACGTCCCGTCGCTCGTCGAGTGCGACGTGGGCCCGGGAGGCGTTCATTTCCGGTCCGCCGAAGGGAAGAACGTCGCGCTCCCGGTGCGGCGGCGTATCGTCGGCTCGCTGGACGACGCGTTCTTTCCGGAGATGCTCCTCGTGCCGTCGGGGGGGATCGTCCACGACCGTGTCGCCGTGGAGCTCTTCCGCGGCTGCACCAGAGGGTGCCGCTTCTGTCAGGCCGGCATGGTGACCCGTCCCGTCAGGGAGCGTTCCGTCCGTCCTCTTGCGGAGCGGATCGTGTCGCTCGTCGAAAAGACGGGGTGGGAGGAGGTCGGCCTCCTCTCCCTTGCCTCCTGCGACTACTCCGACATCGGCGAACTCGTCAGGGAGCTCTCGCCGATGCTTTCGGCGAAGAACGTCAAGCTGAGTCTGCCGAGCCTCCGGATGGACGCCTTCTCGGTGAATCTCGCCGCGGAAATGGAGTCGATGCGGCGCGGAGGCATCACCTTCGCCCCGGAGGCCGGCACGCAGCGTCTTCGAGACGTCATCAACAAGGGAGTGAGCGAGGAAGACTTCGAAACCTCGCTCCGCTCCGCGTTCAGCAAAGGGTGGGACAGAGTGAAGCTCTACTTCATGATGGGGCTGCCCACGGAGACGGACGAGGACCTCGACGGCATCGTGCGCCTCGCGGAGCGCGCGTACTCCATAGGCAAGGGAATCAAGAAGCGGGTGCAGGTCGCCGTCTCGGTGGCCGGGTTCGTCCCCAAGCCGCACACCCCGTTCCAGTGGGAGGCGCAGCTTCCTGTGGACGAACTGCGGCGGAGGGGGCGGTATGTGAAGAACCGGCTCAACGAAGTCGGTCGGGGGAAGATCTCCCTGAAGTACCACGAGCCCGAACAGACTTTCTTGGAGGGGGTCTTCGCCCGCGGCGACAGGCGGCTGGCGCCCGTACTCCTTGCCGCATGGCGCAAGGGCGCGCGCTTCGACGGATGGACCGAGACGTTCTCCTTCGCCCGGTGGATGGAGG
>LVBO01000290.1 GCA_001604435.1 Synergistales bacterium Syner_01 | reverse complement strand
CTTTCAATGCTTCCCGGCGCATAGAGAGCCCTCGGGAACTCTCCATGCCCTGCATAGAGAGCAAGCTCGAGATCGGCCTGCTCGGTCCTTGTCGCCATCCCCGTCGCAGGGCCGGGCCTCTGGGAGAGATGCACCACGACGGGTGTCTCCATGACACCGGCCAAGCTCAGCCCCTCGCCCATCAGAGCGAAGCCGCCACCCGAAGTGGTCACCAGAGGGCGAGCGCCCGCATATGCTGCACCGATCGCCATATTTATCGCCGCAAGTTCGTCCTCGACTTGCTCGACCGCCGCGCCCGTCTTCTCCGCATTTTTTGAGAAGAAGGAAAGAACTCCTGTGGCCGGGGACATCGGGTACGCCGTCACAAAATTGCATCCTGCGGCCATCGCTCCCAACGAAACGGCTTCGGTTCCGTTGATCAGGGCTTTCCCTGCTCCTGGCTGCACCTTCATTCCGGAGAGGAGTCCTTTCCCTTCCACCAGCTTCTCTCCGAGTTCGTAGCCCTTCCGGAACGCCTTTGTATTCTTCGTCGCGACATCGCCCTTCTTTCCCGAAAAACGTTTTTCGAAGAAGGCCTCGCCCTTCTCCGTACCCAACCCCAGGATTCCCACAAGGATTCCTGCCGCAACCGAATTCGAATAGATACGCCCTCCGGCCTCGGCGGCAATCCGCGAAAGCGGCGCAGGGATAAAAAGGCCTCCGGAGTCCTCCAGCTCTCCTTTCAGCTCGTCCCTGTCCCCTATGATCACCGTGGACGCCGCGATGCGTTCCCGAATATTCGTCCGCACGTCCGGACTCAACACCATCAGAATATCCATCCTGTCCACAAGAGCGTCAACGCGAAACGGAGCTATGCGCAGTTCGGTGGAGTTATTTCCTCCGCGCACCCTGGACATATACTCCTTTGATCCGAAGACAGAATAGCCGCAGTCTACCACAATTCGGGCGAGCATATCCTCAACCGTCTGAATACCAAGACCCGCCGCGCCGCAGAGCACACAGGAAACTTCCTTTACGTCTCTTGATAATGGAAAGAGCATGTTCGGCCTCCCTTCAAAATAATGGAACCTCTGAACGATTCGATTATACAGCCTGTTTCTTCCTCAAGAGCTTCCGGAGGGTTCCGGGCGCCCTTGCCTCTGCGTGTTATAATACACTATCGAGCATAGACGATGGATATTCAATATGTATGAATTCCCAAAATATATGGAGGTGTTTTTCATGGGGAAATTTAGATGTCTATCGTGCAAAAGCGAATTCGAGTTGGACGAAAAAGCTTCGACGATGCGCTGCCAACGATGTGGAAGTCGATTCCTCGAGGTGATTGACGCGGCAAACAGAAAACGCGGCAAATCCTGGAGCGCAAAGTCGTTCAGCGTAGGGAAGAGAACAAAGTAAGCCGTGTGGACGGAGAATAATAAAGGGAGGCGCCGAAAGAACCGGCGCCTCCCTTTATTTCATTTACAGGCGTCCTCGATAACGCCATAACGCGTTATCCCTTGAAGTTGTTATCCTTAAGCGCCTTCAAAGATTCAAAGACCATCAGGATTGCCAGGACCAACAGGACGATGGAGGGGACGACCAGTATATAATTTGGATGTTCGTACGCCAAATTGTCCTTGATCAGGAAACCAAGTGCCGCGACGGTCGTGACAAGCATGAACCACATCGGGTACATCGCGAATCTATTGTCTTTCTTCAGAGCCTTGCCAACCCAAACGCCGATAGTCAACAGGGCGAGAGCCGCAACAAGCTGGTTGGAAGCACCGAAGATCGGCCAGATCGCCGCCCATGCGGGAATGACGTTTCCAGTGGGACCGTGAGCCTTCGTGAGAAGCAGGGCCATACCGGCGGCAACGGCAATCACAGTGGCGGTATACTTGTCGATCTTCATGTTCGAAAGTTCCTGAATCTGGTACCGTGTCAAACGGGTCGCCGTATCGAGTGAAGTAAGAAGGAACGAGTTGATCGCCAGAAGTCCGAGAGACATACCGACCTTCGGGTCGATGCCTATAATAGCGGCGAACTTTCCGAATCCCTGCGCATAGGTGATCGTGGGGCCGCCCTGCGCGATCGTACCGGTAATCATAATCGTCGCGATGGCGATAACGGCCACCAGACCTTCAAGAAGCATGGAGCCGTATCCGACAAGCACGGTGTCCTTCTCTTTACGCAGCTGCTTGGAGGTGGTTCCGCTGCCGACCAGAGAATGGAAGCCGGAGATGGCGCCGCACGCCACGATGACGAAGAGCATGGGCCATATATACTGATTGTTGGCGACAAAACCCTTGAACGCGGGGAGAACTACCTCGAATCCTTCCCCCTTGCCCATCAGCATACCGATCGTTCCGATGATGACGGCGAAATAAAGGAAATAGGAGGCGAGGTAGTCGCGGGGCTGAAGGAGAAGCCAGACCGGCAGGACGGACGCGAAGAAAATATACCCGGCAAGAATCCAGCGCCACGTTTCCATAGGAAGCTTGAAGGTCTCGGCGACCCATGCGGCGTCATTGCCGTACCAACATGCGTAAATAACAACAGGAACCATGACGATGGTCATGAGCCACAGAGGAACGTGATACTTGTAGATGAGCACGCCGAAAAGCAAGGCCATACCAATATACAGCGTGGCCGAGAATGCAACGGCGGGGTCCGCAGCGAACGAACCGGCGGAAAGTTGCAGGAAGACTGCGACAACAAGGATGAGAGCAAGGATCGTGAAACAAAGGAAAAGAATTTTTCCTTTGCGGCCAATCCATTTGTCAACCACTTCGCCGACGGACTTTCCGTCATGGCGCATCGAAGCGACAAGCGCTCCCATGTCATGCGGGCCGCCGAGGAAAGCGGAGCCGATGAGGCACCACAAGTAGGCGGGAAGCCAACCGAACATAGCTGCCGCCGTAATGGGGCCGACAATGGGACCGGCGCCGGCAATGGACGCGAAGTGGTGGCCCAGAAGCACCGCAGGATGGGCCGGGCAGTAGTCGATCCCGTCGAACATGGCCTCGGCGGGAGTCTGGACATCGTCATTCAAATCATAGATTTTCGCCATGTAGGAACCGTAAATTTTATAACACAGTACAAACAGGACGATAGCAATCAAAAACAGAATACCAAGAGTAGAAAGCACTTCGTTCACCTCCGATGGAAAAATAAAAAACGTCTTACATGTAAGCTTCTAATGTTCTCCCTGCTCACCACCCCCTGAACTGCTCTTTCTGGAGCGGACGAGCTCCAGAGCCTTGTCGACCAGAGGGGCAAGATCCTTCAAGCGTTTAGCATACCGCCCACCCGGTGTAAATGAATGAACCTCCGCATACCCCCTCAATCCCAAGAGAAAAGACCGAATTCGCCCTTTCTCTCCCGACTCGTTTTCTTCGACGAAAAGATAGCGTTGCGTCATCAGGTCCGGTTGAGGACGGCACGATTCCAAAATACGTATTTTGTCGCTTCTGCCGCTATGGCTCCAAATAATATAATCATCGGCATAATACCGACAGACTTCGCCTAAAAGCGCATTTTTAACAAAGGTAACTCTTCTGTATACCCCTTGCAAACCAAGGGCCTTCCAAGAAGAGAATCCCCAGTACTCCCACAGGTCGGAAGCGAGTTCCAAATCAAAAATATCGGTCAACAGTTCATCTCCCCTTCGCAATGATTATACTCCAATGGCGCAAAATGGGAAGTGATTTTCAGTTTCTTTTTATTTTTTTTTCACCCCTTGTTTCAGTATCAAAAGAGAGAAAATTACATGTGCCATTTTACTTGCAAACATGGCGGAAGCACGCTATAATATCCCCCGTTTCGGGCGATTAGCTCAGCGGAAGTAGCGCTTCCTTCACACGGAAGAGGTCACTGGTTCGAACCCAGTATCGCCCACCATTAAAATAGCAAGGGTCTCGGAGCTTCCTCCGGGACCCTTTTTCTTGGATTCCGGCTAAACTCGACAGTATCAAATCCTCTGCGAATAACCAGCCTCCCGGAAAGACGCAAAAAAGCTTTCAGCACCCCTCGTCTCTTTTTCCCTTGCTCATTCACTAAAAATTCTCCGCTCACTTGACACTCTTCCTATCGCCTGCTTCTCTGCACTTCCAACCTGCGGAAAGAGTTGGTTGTTCTTTCTTTTCCTATGTTGTTGAATAAGAAGAATGTATGTATAATGCTTGTTATCAAATATAGGCGATTCACTCTTTCTTCAGCCCGCGCGGGGGAGAAAAACATTTTCTTTTCTTAATAATAAAACGGAGCGAAGCGGAACTGTGAAAATATCCGAAGATAATGGTACAATAATATGTTGTTGCATTCCGTGAGAGGAGTTGGAGTCCGTGGTAAGCAGGATTTTTCATTCTTTGGGCGATCAAGTATTCGAAACAATAAAGGACCTAATCGTCAACAACACATATCAACCGGGTGAGTTGCTCCAGATCGATAAGCTTGCAGCGGAGTTCGGCGTCAGCACCACCCCGGTACGAGAGGCTCTTCTGCGACTCGAAGGCCTGGGACTGGTCGACATCGAACGCAACAAGGCGGCGGTGGTCACTCAGGTCAGTGAGAAACGTTCACGGCACGTATGGGAGTTTCGCCGTCTTCTGGAGGCAAAAGTTGCTCGCGATGCCGCGACCCAGTGTACGGATCGAGAAATCGACTCGGTCGAAGCCAAAGTGCTTCGTGTACGTGAGAACCCGAACGACTTCGACCGTTATCTGGAATCGGATATCGCCCTTCACTCGCTGCTTTCCAGCCGCACGGAAAACCCTCTTATTCTCGATGCGCTGAACAATCTCAGCGTCCACGCACGAAGAATTCGCTACTTCGCTGAAAAAGGGCCTTTCCGTGAAGAAGTGCTTGAAGAGGTCACAAAAGAACATTGCGAAATACTCTCCGCACTCCGCGAACGCGATCCCGAAAAAGTGGAGAGGCTGGTCACCGCGCACCTTGTAAACGCGGAGGAGCGAACGAAAAAAGCGCTCTCCGGAAACAAAGACGCGGTATAGCAGCCTCTTTGAGAAAAATCACCCTTTTCTTCTGTACTTTTCAGGGCCGATACGATAGAGAGAGTCCCCTGAAGAGTCAATGAGAACAACGAGCGGCATATCGCGTACTTCGAGCTCCCGGAGCGCTTCCGGGCCGAGGTCTTCATAAGCGAGGAGCCTGGAAGCGAGTATAGTCCGCGCGAGAAGCGCCGCTATTCCGCCTGTGGCTCCGAGATAGACGGCCTTTTGTTGTTTCATGCTCTTGACGACTTCTTCGCTGCGGTCCCCCTTGCCGATCATCCCCTTTATCCCTCTCTCCAGGAGGAAAGGCGTATAGGGATCCATACGGTAGCTCGTCGTCGGACCGATGGAGCCAACCGGCGCGCCGGGACGGGCGGGGGAAGGACCGGCGTAGAAGAGAACCGCTCCGTCCAGATCCATAGGGAGCGACTCCCCTCTTTTCATCGCATCGGTCATTCTTTTGTGCGCTGCATCGCGGGCAGTATAGATAATTCCGGACAAGAGTATTTCGTCTCCTGCATGTAACCCAGCGGCCTCGTTCTCAAGGAACGGGGCTTTTATACGGTTGCACGTTCCCATTCCGATCCCCCCTTACACTTCGCCTGTCGCATGACGGTTCGCGTGACAGCATATGTTCACAGCAACAGGGAGTCCGGCGATATGCGTCGGCGCCTGTTCGATGTTCACTCCAAGGGCGGTCACTGTGCCGCCGTATCCTGCGGCGCCTATCCCTAGATCG
>LVBO01000289.1 GCA_001604435.1 Synergistales bacterium Syner_01 | reverse complement strand
CTTTTCACCTTTGCCGTGATGAGCTGGCTCGTTCCCGATACGTTCTTCACGATGCGCAATCTCCGGTCCATGTCCTTTCAGTTCCCTGAACTCGGGATACTTTCCCTCGCGATGATGCTCGCCATGCTCACGGGCGGAATTGATCTGTCCATCGTCGGCATAGCGAATCTTGCGAGCATCCTCTCGGGTTTCGTGTTCCTTCGCTTTCTCCCCGAAGGCGCCTCGAACGAGACGACGATGCTCTTCGTTGCCTTCGTAATATGCCTCGCCGTGCTCGTCGGGCTTCTGTGCGGTCTCGTCAACGGTGTGTTGATAGCGAAGTTTTCGGTACCCCCGATTCTGGCTACTCTCGGTACCATGCAGCTGTATACAGGTATCGCCGTGGTGCTTACAAAGGGAGCCGCGGTCGTGGGGTTCCCCGTGCAGTATTCGGAGATCGGGAATGGAAGCGTGTGGGGAATAGGCGTTCCGTTGATTATCTTCCTCTTTTTTCTGTTGCTTTTCTTGCTTATTCAGAAGAAGTCCGTCTTCGGAATCAACCTGTACCTTGTTGGAACAAATGCGAAGGCGGCTGCTTTTTCCGGCATCCGGACCGCACGGACGCTCATTCTCTCGTATATGCTTTCCGGCGCTCTTGCCAGTATCGCAGGGATCATCATGACCGCTCGAACCAACGCTGCGAAAGCGGACTACGGGGCGTCGTACATACTCCAGTCCATCCTCGTCGCCGTCCTCGGGGGAACAAACCCTTCGGGCGGGAGCGGAAATGTCGTCGGTATACTGATGGCGGTACTCTCTTTACAGTTCCTGAGCAGCGGTTTCAATATGTTGCGGTTCAGTAATTTTGCAAAGGAGTTCATTTGGGGCGTTTTCTTGCTTGCGATTATGATAGTGAACTACTATACGAACGAAAGACACAAAACATAGGAGCGTGACGCTATGAGTGGAGTAATTCATCTGGAAAAGTCATTTTTCAGCGAAAAGGAAAGAGTGTTGTGCACGCTGGGAGAACTCCGCTGCAGTCTTTTTCGCTATTCGACGGGAGTACCCGCCGTGCGTCTCGAGAATTCCAAAGGCTATCTGATCCTCCTGCCCTTCAATGGCCAGCAGATATGGGACGCCGTTTTCGACGGGAGATCTCTCAAAATGTATACGAAGTTCGAGGAGCCGGAAGATACCCGCACGCTTGTGGATACCTACGGGATGTTCATGATGCACTGCGGCGCCCTTCGCATGGGCTGTCCCGCTCCCGAAGACGATCACCCCCTGCACGGGGAGCTGACCGCCGCTCCGTATCAGGAGGCCTCCATCCTCTTCGGCGAGGACGAGCATGGGCGATTTCTCGCTCTTTCCGGCGTGTATCACTACCGGAAGGGATTCGGAGATTTTTACGATGCGCTTCCCACGGTGAAACTGTACGAGCGCTCGTCGCTCTTCGATATCTCAATGGAGATACGAAACCGGAGCGACTATCTTATGGATCTGATGTATATGTGCCATCTGAACTTTCTCGCAGGCGACGACTCCAAAATTTTGCAGACCGCTCCCTGGGAGCCGGACTCGATGGTCTTGCGGACCAGCATCCCTGCGCATGTGAAGCCGACCCCGGAATTTTTGGATTTCCTTGCCCGCTTGAAACAGTCTCCCAAGGAAACCGCCGTCATCCGCGCTTCGGATGTGTACGATCCGGAAATAGTTTTCTTCATCGGCGGCGTCCGGCCGGATAAAGAGGGAAACGCTCATTTCATGCAGCGGCACCCCGGAGGCGTCTCGGACTACGTATCTTACGGCACTGCGGAATTTTCTCATCATGTCCGGTGGATACTGAAAAACAAAAATCAGAAAGTCCTTGGTATCCTCCCTTCGACGTGCGAACCGGAGGGGTACGCTGCGGAGAAGAAAAAGGGGAATGTTCGTTCACTGGCTGGAAACGCATCGGTCGTGTTCCGTATCCGAGCGGGGGCTTTGGACAGCGCGCAAGGCGATGTGTACGAAAAAGAGATACAGAATTCCTGAAATACACATACGACAGGGGGAAATGGAATGAACGCACGACCGAAAGCGGCTGTCATCGGGAGCAATATGATCGACTTGGTTACCCTTATCGACAGGATGCCCAAGCTTGGAGAAACCGTCGAAGCGCCTCATTTCGACATCGGATTCGGAGGAAAAGGCGCGAACCAGGCTGTGGCGCTGGCCAGACTGGGCGCGGATGTACTGATGGTGTCGAAAGTGGGAGACGATATATTCGGCCTTGAGGTGAAGCGTAATTTCGAGGAGAACGGCATAGACTCCAGATATGTGGATGTTGTTGTCGGAGCTTCGAACGGAGTGGCGCCGATCTTCGTGGACAAGGATGCCAACAACAGCATCCTCATTATAAAGGGAGCGAACAACGCGCTCTCTCCCGAGGATGTGGACCGCGCCGCCGAAGATATCAAGAAGTGCAACCTGATTATCTTGCAGCTGGAAGTACCTTTGAAAACTGTCTATCACGCGATCGAATTCGGTGTAAAATATAAAATCCCCGTGATATTGAACCCTGCGCCCGGAGCGGAGCTCGATTTCGAATATGTTCGGCAGGCGGATTTTCTCGTTCCCAACGAAACGGAACTCGAGATCATCTCCAAAATGCCGGTCGGGACGATGGACGAGATTGTCGCCGCCGCGCGAAGCCTTGTCGAAAAAGGCGCTCGCAATGTCATCGTGACGCTCGGGGCCAAGGGGTCGCTTCTTGTAAACGGAAAAGAAGAAGTCCTTGTCGAGCCTTTTCCGGTAAAATCAATGGACTCCACGGGAGCGGGCGACGCCTTTATAGGAAGTTTCGCGTACTATCTTCTGCAGTCCGGAAACATCGTCGAAGCCATGAGAATGGCGAATCGGTATGCGGCCATCTCCACGATGAAGTCGGGAACACAAAAGTCGTTCATCGGCATGAAGGAGTTCTCCGAGCTCCTTGAGGGGATGCAATCATGAACCCCGGAGAGCTCGCGAAGTGCATCGACCATACGCTCCTGAAGCCGGATGCCTCCGAGGATGCGGTTCGCAGACTCTGCGCCGAGGCGCGGGAATTCGGATTCGCTTCGGTGTGCGTCAACGGAAGCTTTACCGAACTGGTCGCCCGCGAATTGAAGAGAAGCGGAGTGAAGACATGCGTCGTCGTCGGATTTCCGCTTGGCGCGGGAACGTCTGCTGCGAAGGCCTTTGAAACAGCCGACGCGGTTTCTCGCGGCGCCGAGGAGATAGATATGGTGCTCTCCGTGGGACGACTGCGTTTCGGGGAAACGGCCGCCGTGCGGGAGGACATCCGCGCGGTGGTACAAGCGGCCGAAGGCGCGCTCGTCAAGGTGATACTAGAAACCTGCCTGCTTACGGACGAGCAGAAAGAACTTGCCTGTCGTCTTGCCGAGGAAGCGGGAGCCCATTTTGTGAAGACTTCCACCGGTTTTTCCACGGGTGGGGCGACGGTCGAGGATGTCGCCTTGATGCGACGGGTCGTCGGCGACCGGCTCGGAGTAAA
>LVBO01000288.1 GCA_001604435.1 Synergistales bacterium Syner_01 | reverse complement strand
ATCCCAGTAACCGAATCCTGTGTAGACAGTACCGAACATCAGAGGCCACCTCCCATGACGGCGCCGATATACCCGGCCTGATCGACCAGGGCCTTCGCCGCGGGCTCGACGAGGTTCGACAAAGTCCACGACGGGAAGAGCGTCGCGCCGAGCACCGCGAGCGTCAACACTCCCATGCCGAACAGCATCCCCGACGGGACCTCCCTGACGCCGATGAACACGCTCTTCTCGGGACCGAGAAACGCCGTCTGGAACACTTTTACGAAGGAAGCCAGCGTCAGCACCGATGTGAGCAGCGCCACGACCGTCAACGCAGGATGAACGGCGAAAACGGACTCGTAGATAAGGAGCTTCGATACGAAGCCGTTGAACGGAGGAAGACCGGAGATCGCCGCCGCCGCGATCACGAACATCGCGGTGGTAAAGGGCATGCGGCGCGCGAGGCCTCCCATTTCATTCAGGTCGCGCTTTCCCGTAGCATAGTAGATGGCCCCCGCCGCAAGGAAGAGCAGCCCCTTGTACATCGTGTAGTTGAAGATATGGAAGATGCCGCCCTTCATCGCGGTGAAACCGTACTCCGCCATGCCGCGCGCGTCGGTGAGGACGAGCAGACCGACGCCGAGGCCAAGCAGCATGTACCCGACCTGCGAAACCGAATGGTAGCCTATCAGCCGCTTGATCTCGTGCTGCACCACGGCCATCGTTACGCCGAAGAACATGGAGGCGAGTCCCATCGAGATGATCATCCACGGAATGAACGATCCTCCGAGATTGATGCCGTAGAGCGAGAAACAGACGCGCATCAGGCCGTAGAGCGACGCCTGGCTGACCGCCACAAGGAGGCAGGAGACGCCGGAAGGCGCTTCCGCGTAGGCGTCGGGAAGCCACATGTGCATCGGGAACGAACCGCACTTCATCGCAAGGGTACCGACGATAAAGACCAGGGCGAGCTTTTCCATGACGCCGAATTGCAGCATGCTGCCGATCGCCGCCATGTTGAGCGCGTTGTACTTGCCGTACAGGGACCCCGCGGCGATCAGGAAGATCATCGACCCCACCTGCGAGACGAGCGCGTACTTCAACCCTGCTTCGACGGCCTCGGGTTTGTCGCGCCAAAACGCGACCAGACCGAAGGAGGCGATGGAGGCGATCTCGATGAAGATGAAGAAGTTGAAGAAGTCGCCGGTGATCATCATGCCGAGCATACCGAGCGTCAGGAGGAAATAGAGCGAGACGAAACGGCCGATGCCGGTGAACTTCTCCATGTAGTTCGTCGAGAAGAGCGCTCCGGCGAAGGAGGCGATCGAACCGCAGACGACCATGAAGGCGCTGAACGCGTCGACCTCCATGATGATGCGTATCGGAAGCGCCATGCCCGAGGGGAGCGTCAGGTTGAAACTTTCTCCGCCCATCACGTAGACGGCGATACCGCCGACGAGCACGTTCCTCCAGAGAAGAAGCGCCACGAGCATGGTGACGAAGGAAATGCCGATGAGCAGCACATTGCGCAGGGTCTTCCCGAACAGGCAGACGATGGGCGCCATGAACGCGCCGAAGAGAGGAACGGCGAGCAGCAGCGCGGGAAGGTGATCGTTCCAGTTCATCCTCTCAACCTCCTGATTTCGTCCACGTCAAGCGTGCCGTAGTGACGGTAGACGAGCATGATGAGCGACAGAAGGAGGGCCGTCGTCGCAAGCGCGATGACGATCGCGGTGAGCGTCATCGCCTGCGGCGTCGGAAGCACCATCAGCGTCTCTTCGCCGGCGAGATAGTGCACGGGTATCGTCCCTCCGGCGCGATACCCCAAAGCGACCAGGAAAAGGTTGACCGCCGAGCTGATGATGCTGATCGCGACGGCGATCTTTATCAGGTTTTTCTCCATGAAGATCGCCACGAGTCCGGCCAGAAACAGAAGACCGACCACAAAAAAGGGAGCGTTACCTATCATGGCCCGATTCCTCCTCGAAGTGTTCCTCCCTGAAAAGGCGGACACCCTTGAACATAGAGAGCACGATGAGCGAGAGCCCCCCCGCGACCTCCAGGCCGACCGCTATATCCATAAGCGCGATGGTCCCCGACGGGGGAATGACGCCGTGTCCCGTCGCCTGCGCAATCTCGTGAGGAACGGCAAGGAAGTTGAAGAAGAACGAGTGCGGGAAGCCCAAGAAGCCCAAAAGGAAAAAGGCAAGAAGCCCGAAAACCAGCATTCCGTTGAAAATGCCCACATTCACCCATGACAGCAGCTTCTTTCCGCCATAGGCGACAAGCAGCAGACTGAGAAATGTGGCGACGATCGCTCCCCCCTGGAAACCTCCGCCCGGGGTCACGTCGCCATGAATGATGATGGTGGATCCGAAAATGACAAGGAACCAGGCGAACAGATCGCAGCCCGTCCGAACAACTATCGAAAGAGGTCTCACGGTCTCTTCCTCCCTTCACGGAAAAAGGCGGTGATCGCGCAGAGCGCCGTGAAGAGCACCGCCGCCTCTCCGATGGTATCGAATCCTCTGTAGTCGAAAACGATCGAGGTGACGACGTTTTCGGAGGAGCGGAGCTGCAGCGCGTTCGCAAGGAAATAGTCGTCCATCGGCGCCTTTCCCGGATCGCCGAACGGCTGCACGCTGTCGGTCGCGCCTATGATGAACGCTCCGAGAAGAATGGCCGCGACGACGAAGATCGTCTTTTTCACTGTTCGCGCCCCCCTTCCTGCCTCTTGATACGGCTGCAGGCCCTGATGGCGATGACGAAGATGGTCGTGCTCAGCCCCGCTCCGATGGCGGCCTCGGCCATCGCGACGTCGGGCGCTTGCAGCAGATAGAACTCGACCGCCATCATCAGGCTGAAGACCGCCAAAGAAATCACCGAAGAGATAAGATCCTTGAACCAGAGGGCAAAAAACGCGGCCAGCACCATGACGGACAGAACCGACAGGTGCAGTATCGTGTTCATCACAGGGATCCACCTCCCTTACGACTCTCCTCGAGCCTGTCGACGACGGCCCGCGCAGGCGCCAGGCCGCTTCTGTGAGAGGCCCGCGCGATGGCGTGCGCTCCCGTCGCGTTCGTAATGAGCAGCACCATCATCGCCACGAGCGCGTGCACGATAAGCACCCGGAAACGCGGTTCGCCGCTTTCGACGAGCCGGCCGACGGCATACGACACCACTGCGAGCGCGATGAAGATGGTTCCGAAAGTGGTGCATTTCGTCGCGCCGTGAAGCCGCGTGTACACATCGGGGAAACGATAGAGCGAAAACGCTCCGAGCGCGTTGAAAAAGAGGCTCACCAGAAGGGCGGCCGTTACCAATAAAAGAAAGAACACCGAACTACACCTCCCCCTCGATGTACCGGGCGATGAACATAGTCCCCACGAAGGAGAGCGCGGCGTAGACTATGGCCACGTCGACCATCACGACCGAGTCGTACGCGACGGCGAGAAGCAGCATGATACCCACAACAAGCGTGTTGAGCGTATCCAGCGCGACCGCCCTGTCCGAAACCGTCGGGCCGGAGACCAGTCGCCCGAGGACGGCGACGGCAAGAATCCCCATAACCGCCGCGGCAAACCACACAATCTGGACCGTCATTCGGCCAACCTCCTTGCCCACTTGGCGAAATTACCGTACAACTGCTCTTCCGAGGGATTTTCATCCTCGACGTACAGCCAGTGGATATAGAACCCGCCTGCATCGTCGACATCCACGGTGAGCGTTCCCGGCGTCAGGGTGATCGAATCCGCCAGCAGCGTTCTGGCGACATCGCTCTTCAGCGCGGGTGTTACCTTGACGATCCCGGGACGGATCTTTCCTGTGATGACGCGCTTGGCGACGTCGATGTTCGCCTTCGCCAGTCCGGCGGCGAACGGTCCGAAAAGATACACCACGAAATTCAGCCACCGTCTCGGATCGAGACCTCGTTTACTGAGTTTCTTCTCCGCATGCCAGGTTCGGTAGGCAACCGTGATCACCGTCGCCAGAAGCAGTCCGAGAACGACCTCGATCAAAGGGATGCCGCTTCCGGACCACACGAGGAGCAGATACATCAGAAACGAGACAATGAAAATAAACACATACTCCACCTCCCGTCGCAAGAATATGAAAACACAGAAAAAAACAGCCTGCGCAGCGCAAGAAAATGCATCGAATACATTATACTACCTATCCGGGGCTTGTAAATGAAAGTTAATACTCTCACAAAATAGAAACGGGAGGAAATCATCCGGACATGAGAGCATATCTACGGATATACAGCGCCTCGGCGGGGCTTCACGGCAACGGATTCACTAAGAGCGTTCCTATGTATTTTTTGCGGAAGATGCTATACTCTCCCGGTATCTCATGCAGACGGTATATTATTGTAACGGGAGTGAATTGAATGCGACTTTCTCCATCTTTGAAAACAGTCGTTGCGGACATCTCGCTCGTTTTCGTCGCCCTCTTCTGGGGCCTCGGCTTCGTCGCGATGAAGGACGCGCTCGACACCTTTCCCACGTTCTGGCTGCTCACGCTTCGCTTCGGCTCGGCGGCGTTCCTCATGGGAATGCTCTTCCGCCGCCGCCTCGCCGCCATTACAAAGGAAGACATCCGTGCGGGAGCGATCATCGGGGTCTTTCTCTTCCTCGGCTTCGCGACGCAGACGCTCGGACTGAACTACACCACGCCCGGCAAACAGGCGTTCCTGACCGCGACCTACGTGGTCATCGTCCCCTTTCTCTCATGGGGCTTACGGAGGATTTTTCCGGGAGCGCTCTCCTTCTTCGCCTCCTTCGTCTGTCTCGTCGGCATGGGGATGCTGACGCTCCAGGAAGGGGCGATCTCCATAGGCAAGGGGGATACGCTCACTCTTGTCTGCGCTTTCTTCTTCGCCTGCCAGCTCATCGCGATCGAATACTTCGCCGCGAAGAAGGACCCGATGATCCTGACGCTTCTGCAAATCCTGATGGTCTGCCTTCTGAGCCTTCCCGCAGCGCTCGTCTTCGAGACGTGGCCTGGCTTCCAAGGCGGAAGCGGGCTCCGGAGCATCGCGTACACCGTCGTCTTCTGCACCATCATCGCCTTCGCCGTACAGAACACCGCCCAGAAGTTCACGCCGTCCACCCATACGGCCATCCTTCTGAGCCTTGAATCGGTCTTCGGAGCGCTTTCGGGCATCTATTTCCTGGGCGAGGTCTTCACCCCGCGCATGGCGGCGGGGTGCGGGCTCATCTTCGTCGCGGTGCTGCTCACGGAGGCGGGGCCGTCGCTGCTGCGTTCCGTCTCGCTCCGCTTCGCCGCGGCGCGGGAAAAGGCCTGAGCTATCCGCGCCCGCGCGGTTTTCCGCAGCGCGTCCTCCCCTCGGGGCCGGGCGCGCTTTTTTTTCGCGGCTCGCGGTGCTGCGGCTGCACCAGGCAAGACGGGCCGGTACCGATCAGATCCTTCCTTCCGGCGGTCTCGAGCGCCTGTATGACCGCCTCGCGGTTCTTCGGCTCGGCGTACTGCAGCAGCACGCGCTGCATCTTCCGCTCGTTCCTGTCCTTCGCGGAGGGCACGGCCTCGCCGGTGAACGGGTTCAGCCCCGTGTAGTACATGCAGGTCGACAGGCTCCCCGGCGTGGGGATGAAGTCCTGCACCTGCTCGGGCTGGAAGTGAATGTCGCGCAGATACTCCGCCAGCTCCACGGCGTCCTCAAGGGTCGCTCCGGGGTGGGATGCGATGAAGTACGGCACGAGGTACTGCTTCTTCCCCAGCTTCTCGTTCATCGCGGAGTACGCCAGTCGGAACTTCTCGTACACCTCGCATCCCGGCTTCCCCATCAGGGCCAGCACGCGGGACGAAACGTGTTCGGGCGCCACCTTCAACTGTCCGCTCACGTGGTGCGCGCACAGCTCTTCCAGGAAACCGCCCTTTTTGTCCGCCAGGAGATAATCGAAGCGAATGCCGGAGCGGATGAAGACCTTCTTTACCTTCGGAAGCGCACGCAGCTTCCGGAGCAGGTCGATGTAGTCCGAGTGATCGGCCCGGAGTTTCGGGCAGGGGGTCGGCGAGAGGCATTGCCTGTTTCTGCACGCCCCCCTGACGAGCTGCTGCTCGCATGCGGGGATGCGGAAGTTCGCCGTGGGGCCGCCGACGTCATGGATGTACCCCTTGAAGTCGGGCAGCTCCGTCAGAATGCGCGCCTCCCGAAGCAGGGAGTCGTGACTGCGGCTCTGGATTATTCGTCCCTGATGGTAGTGGATGGCGCAGAAAGAACAGCTTCCGAAGCAGCCGCGATGGCTGGTCAGGCTGAAGCGCACCTCGGCGATCGCGGGAACGCCCCCCGCCGCCTCGTACATCGGATGGTACGTCCGGGGGTACGGAAGCGCGTAGACGGCGTCGATCTCCTCCATCGAAAGCGGCGACGCGGGAGGGTTCTGCACAACGTAGAACGAACCGTGACGCTGCACCACGGTTTTTCCGTGGAACGCGTCCTGCTCGGCGTCCTGCATGCGGAATGCCTCGGCGAAGCGCTGCTTGTCGGCGGCGACCTCCTCGTAGGAGGGAAGCTCGACGAACTTGCCGCCGATTTCGGGAAACTCGTTCGTTCTGTAGACGGTTCCCCGAAGATCTCTCAGCCGTCCCACGGGAACGCCCCTGGCGAGCAGATCGGCGATACGGCGTATCTGAAGCTCCCCCATCCCGTAGACCAGCAGGTCCGCCTGACTGTCGAAGAGGATGGAACGGCGGACCTCGTCGGACCAGTAGTCGTAGTGCGCGAACCGCCGTAGGCTCGCCTCCACCCCGCCGATGATGACCGGAAGGTCCTTCCAGCACTCCTTCACTCTGCTGCAGTACGCGATCGTGGCCCTGTCCGGGCGCAACCCCGCCCGCCCGCCGGGAGAGTAGCTGTCGGTGCTCCGACTCTTCTTCGAGGCCGTCAGTTTGTTCAACATCGAGTCGAGATTGCCTGCGGAGACGAGCGCCGCATACCGGGGCCGCCCCATGGAGAGAAAAGCGTCCCGCGAACGCCAGTCGGGCTGCGCCAGAATGCCCACGCGAAAACCAGCGGCCTCCAGCACGCGGGCGATCACCGCAGTGCCGAAGGCCGGATGGTCGACGTAGGCGTC
>LVBO01000027.1 GCA_001604435.1 Synergistales bacterium Syner_01 | reverse complement strand
GATCATGCTTGTGGTAAGAAAATTCTCAAAGAACTCCGGAAACGCTGTAACAATCGTTACATGCACGACTCCCACAGCCCCTCGATGAGCAGAATACGCATCTCTCGTTTTTCAAGGTTCACTTCGGCGACGAACTGTTTCACCGCCGGGATATAGTGGTCATTTCCGGAATCGTCGCGAATTACATAAATATCGTTTTCACCGGCAGTCGCCACATCGACCACTTTTCCAAGAGGCGCTCCGTCCTCATGCCGTACAGCCGACAGCCCCTTCAGATCCTCAATCCAGTATTCTCCTTCTCCGAGCGGATACCGTTCCTCGGGAAGGATCTCGATGAAAGCTCCGGAAAGAGGCGCTGCATCCTCTATTCGGCGCAGCTCCTCGGTCTGAATCACAAGAAGCTTCTTGTGATCGGAGTATCGGCTGGACAGAAGCGTGAGCGTGGTGACAGGTTGTCCCTCGGCGCCATACACCGACATTTTTTCCATTGAATGGAATCTCTCCGGATAATCGGTCAGGGGTACGATCTTGAGCGCCCCTCTCAATCCGTGAGTTCCAACAATGCGTCCGATGCGGACTCTATTCATCCTCGACGATATCGACGTCAACCCGATCGTTCACTTTCACTGCGGAAGCTTTTGCTACCAGGCGAATCGCGTTGATCGTCGCGCCGCGTTTCCCGATGACCCTTCCGACATCCTCCGGAGCGACTCGAATGGTAATCGCCGCGACGCCCCTTTCGTCCGTCTGCTCGCTGACTTGGACCTCGTCAGGCTGTGTCACGAGGCGTCGGACGATGAACTCAACAAGCTCCCGGTAGTCGGGCATGTCTACTCCGCCTGTTTCTTGCCCGCTTCGAACTTTTCCCAGACCCCGGACTTTCTCAAAATGCTCCTGGCGGTGTCGGAAGCCGTCGCGCCGACTTTCAGCCAGTGCATCGCCCGCTCTTCGTCCACGTTGATCGAAGCGGGATCTTTCATTGGGTCGTAGGTTCCAAGAAGTTCGATGAAGCGACCGTCTCTGGGTGAACGAGAATCCGCCACCACCAACCGATAAAAGGGAGCCTTTTTCCGTCCGTGACGGGCAAGGCGAATACGTACTGCCATTTACCATACACCTCCTGATATTGTTCCGGAACACATCGAATACGTCGCTTCCCCGGAGTGCTCCGTGACCGGGAACGTTCTATTTAAAACGAAAACCACCGCCGCCTCCGAGGAGGCCCTTCGGCAGTTTGAAGCCCTTTCCCTGTTTTCCGAACTGCTTCCATAGCTTTCGCATCTGCTCGTACTGGGCCAGAAGCTGATTCACCATCTGGACCGACGTTCCCGACCCCGTCGCAATCCGGCGCCTGCGACTTCCTTTGATGATTGAGGGATCCTTGCGTTCCGCACGAGTCATCGACTGGATGATCGCCTTCGATTTTTTCAACCGCCCCGAGTCAATTTCATCCTGAGATACGCCCTTCATTTTGCTGAATCCGGGGATCATCTCAAGGACTTTGTTCAGCGGCCCCATTTTCTCAAGCTGCTCGAACTGCGTAAGAAGCTCTTCAAGCGTAAACTTCTTCTTCAACGTCTCGGCCATCCGCTCGGCGCCGCCGGAATCGGCCATCTCTTGGATTTTTTCCGCCAGGCCGATGACGTCCCCCATTCCGAGTATCCGCTGGGCCATCCGTTTCGCATCGAAAACCTCGAGAGCATCGGTCGCCTCTCCAACACCGGCCAGCTTGACCGGCACTCCGGTTGCTTTGCGGATGGCGAGAGCCGCTCCGCCGCGGGCGTCTCCGTCGAGTTTCGAGAGAACGACACCTGTCAACTGGAGCTTCTCATGAAATGAGGAGGCAACCTTCACCGCCTCCTGGCCGGTCATGGCGTCGACGACAAGGAGAACCTCGGTAGGAGGGGCAGCCTTCTTCATGGCTACAAGCTCCTCCATCAGCTCCTCGTCGGCATGGAGGCGCCCGGCCGTATCAAGAAGCACAACGTCGTTCAAGTGGCTGTCCGCATAGCTCAGAGCGCCCTTGACGACGTCGAGGACATTTTTTTCTCCCTGTTCCGGACCAAAAAAAGAAATTTTCGATTGTGAAGCCAGCACCCGAAGCTGCTCGACAGCGGCGGGGCGACGAAGGTCGCAAGCGACCACCAGCGGCTTGTGCGCACCGGCAAGCTTTCGGGCTATCTTCACCGTGCTCGTCGTCTTGCCTCCGCCCTGCAAACCGACCATGAGGTAGACCGTAGGCGGTTTTGAAGAAATCACAAGCGGCGTCGGTTCTTTTCCCATCAACTCCGCCAGCTCTTCATAGACGATCGCCGCAACGTGCTGTCCGGGAGTGATGGATTCAAGGACATCTCTTCCTACAGCGCGGGTTTTGATGGCCTCCAGAAGGGATTTTACAACTTTATAATCGACATCGGCTTCTAAAAGTCCGCGGCGAACATCCCTCAGAGCTGTTTCCACATCTGTCTCGGTGAGTTTGCCGCGCCCTTTGAGCTTGTCGAACACGGCCTCAAAACGTTCACGAAGCGCATCGAACATATTCAGTTCCCCTCCGCTTTCTGCATCGCCTCGCCCCGGCCCGAAGAAAGATGCTCGATACGGCGCCGAAGCTCGCGGACTTCTTCCTCCAACGCGTCTTCTTTTTGAAGAAACCCAAGAAGATTTTCCAGCTCCTCGAGTCGCTCACGGCTGCGTGTAATAAGATCGGACACGCCCTGACGGCTGATTCCAAGTTTTTCGGCTGTCTCGGCAAGAGAAAGATCCTCAAACTCATGAAGATTCCATGCCTCGCGCTGCTTCTCGGTCAATAACGGAGCGTAGAGGTCGTACAAGTCATGGAAATACACTCTCTTGGCTAAAACCGCTTCTTCTTTCGTCGTGCGCATATCGCAGCCTCCCTTGGAACTGTGGAATTATAGCCTCTTTCACAAAGGGTGTCAAGCATTTTATCTTGACAGTGTTTTCCTTTTCCATTGAGACGTTCCATGGAGAAAAATGATATTATGGACGAAAATTCTCAGTGGGTATTCCCGCTGGGGGAGGCGATGGTATTGACGAATCAGTTCAACGCAGCCCGACAGGAGCACCGCGACCGGTTGGGACGCACATTGGTGAAAAGGCTTGAGGAGCGGGGCTTTCATGCTCTCTATATTCAGACGAAAGAAGAAGCCCTCAGCGAGGTATTGAAGCTCATACCTGAAGGGGCTTCCGTCGGCGTCCCGGGCAGCGTCACAATCCGCGAAATCGGCGCCATGGAAAAGCTCGCGGAGAGAGGGTGCAGCGTAATTCATCACTGGAACCCGTCCCTGTCTCCGGAAGAGCGAATGAACACGCTTCGGGACGAGCTTCTGGCCGACTATTTTCTCACCAGTTCGAATGCGATCACCCTCGACGGATTGCTGGTGAACATCGACGGGAACGGAAACAGAGTGAGCGGCATGGCGTGGGGGAAGAACACGTTGATTTTCGTCATCGGATTGAATAAAGTCACGAACAGCTTGGACGAGGCGATCGCGAGAACACGGAACCAGGCGACTCCACCGAACGCTCTTCGGCTCCACCTTCAGACGCCATGCGCAAGCACCGGGCGCTGCTCCGACTGCAACTCTCCGGACAGAGCCTGTAAAGCGCTCCTCGTTCTCGAACGAGCAACCGGCGGGAGAACGACGCATGTCATCCTTGTCGGAGAAGATCTGGGCTTTTAAAAAACCGAACAAATGCAATAAAGGGTGTGCTTTTTTCGGGCTTTTAGTGTACACTTGCCCCGTCACGGTCAGATGGGGAAGGAGGACCTTTTTATGTCCAATAGAGGAAAGATCGCCCTTGTTATCGCAGGCGGCCAGATAGGAATGCGATTCAACGAGCAGATGAATTCCTGGCAGCCTGTTGTCACCCCTGAAGAAATGCTCGAATGGCTGCCGGGAGAGACGGCGGGAAAAGTTTTCCTCGTCGATTGGAGTCATCAACCGAGCAGCCATTACAGCATCAGAATGACTGCGGATCTTGTTCAGGTTCTTTCGAAATCCGTAGTGGACGGTGCTGATGGGATAGTTGTCACGTGCGGTACCGACACGCTTGAAGAGATGGCGTACCTCGCGGACTTGTACTGGGCGTACCCTCAGCCTTTGATTTTCACAGCGTCGATTTATCCCTGCGACATGCCGGGTTCCGATGCTCGGCACAACCTGACGCAGGCGGTCCAGGCCTCTTTTTCCAAAGAGTGTTGGGGTTTGGGCGTTTTGGTCTGCGTGCAGGAGCAACTGTTCGCAGCTTCCGAAATCAGCGAGATCGCGAGCCAAAGGCGCGACGCTTTCGCCGCGCCCGGAAGGGGCCCGCTCGCCCAGTTTATCGGCGACAAGGTGAATATTCTACGCCAGTATAAACGTTCAAAAGTTCTCGAGGGATCCATGACGCCCGCGCGCGATGTCGAACTGCTTTCCGTTTCGCTGGGGGGCGGAGAAAGACTCCTTGAGATCCTTTCCTCCGACGAGAAACGAGAACTTGACGGCCTCGTTATAGCGGGTTTCGGCAACGGGCACGTGCCGCCTTCGTGGATTCCGCGAATAAAAAAACTCTTAAAAGACGATGTGCCCGTGGTCATCACCACACGATGCCCGGAGGGGCACACGCGCGAAATTCCGTATTCTTTCGAGGGAAGCATGTCGCGCCTCTTGGAGATGGGCGTGCTTGAAGGCGGTTCTTTGCGGCCGGCCCAGGCAAGACTCAAACTCGCCGCCGGACTCGGCGCAGGGCTTCGGCGAGCCGACCTGCAACAGTATCTTCTTGAACAATAACGATAAACACCTCTTTTTTGCCGCATACCTTCGGGAGAGGCATTCGGGCCGGGAGTGGCAAAGAGGAACAATACATGATAGAATATTTGCGGAATGCAAAGGGACCCCTTTCCGGCAAACAGTGCGCGCCGGAAATATGAAAGGAGGACGAGAATCTTGAAATATGCCGCTACCGATGAAATAATTGCGATACGCCTTTCAGAAGGAGAAGATCTCGCAGATTCACTAGTGCATGTCTGCAAGGCATGCGACGTCGATTCGGCAGTTATCGTCTCCGCAGCGGGAATGGTGTCTTCCGTAACTTTCGGGTGGTACAACGGACGCGACTATAACACGGAAACAGTGCGAGAAATAATGGAGCTTACATCGCTCAGCGGCAACGTGAGCTTCCGGGGGGGTGCCCTCTACCCCCATCTTCACGGCGTTTTCAACAAACCGGATCATGCCGCGCTTTCCGGCCATCTTCTTCAGGCCATCGTATTCAACAATACGGAGCTCTTTTTAAAACCGCTTTCAACGGTTCATCTCGGACGCTCTTTCGACGGTTCTTTCGAAGCCCTTGCTCCTGAGAAAAAAATGTAACATCATAGCTTTCACGAAAAAGTTCCTCCCGGAATCCGGGAGGAACTTTTTCGTGCTCACTTTTTGATGACGCACTTCTTGCCGTCCGTGAGGCGCAACAGATCATCGGGGGCAACGGGGAAGAACGCGTGGTCCGTTCCCGCGGCCGCCCAGACAACGGGATACAGGAAGAGGTCTTCATCAAGAAACGCCGGAGGCAGTTCAGGGTACCCCACCGGGGGCACGCCACCTATTTTGTAACCGGACCACTTATAGACATAATCCGGGTCCGCCATGCGCACTTTCTTCGCTTCCGCTTCCCTTCGCACTTTTTTTACATCCACTCGGTTCGTTCCGGACATAAGAGCGAGCACCGGTCTGTCGTCCGCCAGGAGCACCAAGCTTTTCAGAATATGCTCCGGCTGGGCGCCCACGACACGGGATGCGTCCTCCACAGTGAAGATTGTCTCCTCCGAATATTTAACCGCACCGGAAAAACCTTTTTCCTCCAAAAAGCAAAGGACCTTTTTCACTGGATCGGAAGAAGAGTCTTTCAAAATAAAGGTCTCCGGGTATTCATGCTGGAGTGCGGGGTTCACTTTCTACTCGTCCTTGAAGGTTTTTTTCTCAAGCAAGAACTCGAGGAGCGTTTCCATCGCCTTCGTCGTCATGGTTCCGTACGTGATCGAAAACGTCCGCATAAGGGCGGGACGGAACGGTATCATTGCGAGTCCGGAAACATCTTCGCCAGCGAGGCGGGAAATAACGGCTCCTTCGGCTCCGTTGCGTACCGCTTCAACTACCGCGTTGACATGACCGAATTTGAGATAGACATGCTTTCCTTTTCCCGTATGAGCTTTGAATGCGTCTTCCCAGATACGCGATGTCGAGGAACCGGTGACCCTTCCCACGAGATCCATGTTCTCCAGATCGCGCAAAGTGATGCTTTCGCGTTCCGCAAGAGGATGACCGGGGGAGACAAGAAGAACCAGTTCGTCGCGGGCGAAAGGAACGGTATTGAATCCGGAGGCGTGCCGTCCGTGTCCTGTAACGGAAATATCGGACTCCCGGGTGACGAGTTTTTCAACGGCTTCTCGCGAATCCGAAATGCGCACTTCCACTTCGATATTCGGATAGAGTCTCCGAAAATCGACAAGAATCCCGGGAAGAATATAATCTCCCGGTATGGAACTTGCGCTTATCCTGACAATGCCCGACACATCGTCGGCTATGTCGGAGAAGTCGCGTTTGATGTCCGCAAGCTGAGAGATGGTTTTACGGGCGAATTTATACAGCACTTCCCCCTCTACCGTAAGGTTGGAACATTTCTGTCCCCGGGCAAATATTTTCACCCCCATCTCTCTTTCAAGTTTCGCGATATGTTTGCTGACAGCCGGCTGAGAAATTCCGAGTGATGCTGCCGCAGCCGATATGCTTCCTTTTTCCATAACTTCTACCAAACTTTGAAGTTCACGAAAATCCAAAGCAGATACCTCCCCAAAGAGAATATGTTCTTTTTTCCATTCAAACGCCCCACTATAAATATATTCTGAAAGAGAAAGAAGTTCAAGGGG
>LVBO01000287.1 GCA_001604435.1 Synergistales bacterium Syner_01 | reverse complement strand
GCCCCGGCCGGATACGTGACCACCGACAAGATGCCGACCAACTCCTACAGAGTGAAGCCGCTGCATACGTACGTCGACGCGGAAGCGCTTCCCTCGCCGAAGCGGGGCATGTGGCGAGACGAATAGCGCGATTCCGCGCCGCATCGAGATAGAATTTATTAAGAAAAAAGAATCATTCGGGAGCGCTTTTTTCCCGGGTGATTCTTTTTTCAGCGACGGCTACCTCTTGATGAACGTCCCCTCCTGAAGCTCCCGGAACGCCAGGTCCAACTCCTCGCGGGTGTTCATCACGATCGGGCCGCCCCATGCTATCGGCTCTCCAAGAGGTTTCGCGGCCATCAGAAAAATGCGCGCCCCCTCTTCGGAGGCCTTGGCGCGGAATGCGTTCCCCTCGTCGAAGAGTACGGCGTGTTTCTCCGCGACGGCCTCCCCGGAAGGGCCGAAGAGCCCTGCGCCCTGAACGATATAGATGAAGAGCGTCGCCCCGGGATCGGTTTCCAGCAGCCACTCCGCCCCCGGCGCCATCTCCGCGTCGAGGTAGAGGGCGTCCACGTACTCTCCTCTGAAGGCTCCGTCCGTCCCCTTGTAGTTTCCGGAGATGATTCGGATGTTCAGCCCCTCCTCCGCCACAGTCGGTACGTTCTCCCTGATGATGTCGTTGTACTTCGGTTCCGTCATCTTGTCCTTCGCGGGCAGATTGAGCCAGAGCTGCGTTCCCAGCATCCGCTCGCTGGGCTGCGGCATCTCCTGATGGAGGATGCCCGATCCGGCCGTCATCCACTGGCACTCTCCGTCGAGGATGCGCCCTTTGTTGCCGAGGCTGTCTCCGTGCGCGATATCGCCCCGGATCAGATAGGTGATCGTCTCGATCCCCCGGTGCGGATGCCAGGGGAAGCCTTTGACGTAGTCCTCCGGATTCGTCGAGTCGAAGGCGTCCAACATCAGGAACGGGTCGAAATCCTGCGTGTCGTTGTATCCGACGACACGCACCAGCTTCACCCCCGCGCCGTCCGTCGCGGGTTTCCCGGTGACGATTCTGCGGATGCTTCGTATATCGTTCATGGCTCGTTACCCTCCTTCGGCTGTACCGTATGATTGTTGCGATTATAGCATTCCCTCGATGTGCCCGGTCCCGTTGCCTGACGCTGCGTTCTTTTTCGACCAGCGGGGGCGTCTCGGCGATCGGAGAGCATCGAAAAAGAGCGGGAGTTCCGAGGACTATTCTGAACTCCCGCTCTTTATAGTAAACGTATTGACGATCAAGCCAACTCCGAGGTGTAGAATTCTTCTGTCGTTTGCTCCTTATGAGCCGGCGCCGGTTTTGCCATGGAACACATCCCAGTCCAGCCGATTGAACTTGGCGCCCGCGATCGCCGTTCCGACGAGATCTCCGGTGACGTTCGCCGTGGTATGAGGGATGTCGATGATGGGCCAGACTGCGGCCAGAACCGGAACGAGCCCCAGAGGAAGGCCGAGGCTTTCGAAGAGAACAGCCGACATTACGATGCCCGCGCCCTTGACTCCGGCGGCTCCGACCGCCAGCATGAGGCCGAGGAAGACGATCTGCGCGACCGTCGAGAAGGTGATGGGAATTTTAAAGACGTCGAGCGCGAAAACGGAAATAACGCCCAGCGCGGCGGCGAAGCCGTTCATATTGGCGGTATTGCCGAGGGGCAGTGCGAAGCCGTAAATCGATTCTGGAATTCCAAGCTTTTTCTCCGCGATATTCATCTCCATAGGAAGAGTGGCCGCGCTCGAGGTCGTGGTTGCCGCGACCAGCATGGCGGGCGCGATATGACCGAAGAACCTGAACACGGGGATCTTCCAGATGAGGAGCGCCGCAGGGTACACGATAAGCGAAAGCAGGACGATGGCCAGATAGTCGGCCAGAATGAACTTGCCTACGGCGACCATCATCTTGCCGCCGATTGTTCCCGTCAGACACGCCACAAGAGCGCCGATTCCATATGGGGCGAACTTCATGACGAATTCGGTGACCTTGATCATCGTATCCGACATCTGATGGAAAAATCCGGTTGCGGTCTCGGCCTTTTCTTTCAGGCACAGCAGAGCTACCCCGACAATCAACGCGAAGAAAATAATCTGTATCATGTTCATGTTCGTCATGGCTTCGACGGGATTGGTGGGAATCCAGTTCAGTACGGTGTCTACAACGGAATATTTCTGCGCGGCGATATCCGCGACGGTTCCGAGAACTCCTTCCGCTCCGCGTCCCGGGCGGATGACAAGAGCGACCAGAACTCCGCAGAGGGCGCTGAGGAAGGAGGAGAGAAGATAGAAGAAGAGGATGAAGGAACCCGTTTTTCTTAGGCTCTCCGGGCTCTCCATGCGAGTAACGCCGGAAACGAGGGTGAAGAAAACAAGAGGGACGATGAGCATTCTCAACAGACGGAGAAACATGTCGCCGATAGGTTTGACGATCAGGACGGAAGGACCGAAATAGAGGCCTGCGGCGACGCCGATAACAAGCATAACGAAGATTTTCTTGGCAAGAGAGAGTTTGAACCAGTTCATTTCTTCCACCTCATTTTTAGTATAAGTATCTAAGAAAATAATTATGCAAAATACTTATTTACAATTGTATTATTGAGTGGATTCGATACATCGGGCATTGAGAATGCACCGCGCGCGTCATTTCAAGGCCGCGGCTATGCGTTGCGCCGCCTGTTCAAGATTGCGCATGGAGGTCGCGTAGGTCATTCGGACGTTTTTCACTGCGCCGGAGCTGAAAACTTGCCCCGGTGTGACGGCGACGTGTGCTTGCTCAAGGAGAAACTTCGTCAGTTCGAAAGAGTCCATGCCTTTATAGTCGATCTCGGGAAAGAAGTAGAACGCCCCTTCCGGCTCGGGACAGCGGACGCAATCGATGCCGTCGAGCATCCCCGCGATTTTTTTCCGTCGTTCGTCGTACTCTCGGACCATGGCGTCGACGCATTCGCGGCCGCCCCTGAGCGCCGCGACTCCGGCCATCTGCACAAATGCGGGCGCGCAGGTGAGAATCTGTTGCTGCACCTTGAGAAGCTGCGCGTGTATCTTGGCCGGAGCCCCCGTGTACCCGAGTCTCCAGCCCGTCATGGCGTGGGATTTCGACATCCCGTTGATCGTGACGGTCCGTTCGCGCATTCCTTCCAAGGACGCGATGGAAATATGCCGAGCGCCGCCGTAGAGTATCTTTTCATAGATTTCGTCGCTGACGACCCAGAGGTCGCGATCCGCGGCGAATTCTCGGAGGATGTTCATCTCATCGGAGGAGAGTACTCGTCCGGTGGGATTGTTGGGGGAATTGACGATCACGAGGGATGTTTTCGGAGAGCAGGCTCTTTCCAGAACTTCGCGCGTCAGCAGAAAATCGTCCCGGGGCGAGAGCGCGGCGCTCACGGGGGTAGCGCCGACAAGTTCGATCAGGGGAGCGTAGCTTACCCATGCGGGTTCGATGACGATCGCTTCGTCGCCTTCGTTCAGAAGCGCTTGAAGCGCGATGAAAAGGGCCAGTTTGCCGCTTGAGGTGACGAGAATCTCTTCGGGAGAATAGGCGATATCGTTTTCATTAAGAAATTTCTCCGCGATGGCTTCCCTGAACAGAGGGATTCCCTCGCTTGCGACGTAATGGGTATATCCGCTCCGAATCGCGTCGAAAGCGGCCGTCACGATATGCTCGGGAGTGGGAAAATCCGGATCGCCTCCTCCGAGATTGATGATATCGACGCCGTCTTCTTTCATTCGGCGGGCCATGTCGCTGATGGCGACGGTAGGCGATCCTTCGAGCGCTTCTACTTTTTTCGACAGACGCGCCACGGAATCACATCTCCTTTTCCGTCGCGAGCATTCCGAGTCTTTCCGGGACGCCGTCCAGCTTGAGCAGACTGAACAGAGTCTCTCCTCCGTCCATTCGTTCTCTGAGTTCTTCTTCCTTTGCTACGACCGCGAGCGTTTTCTTCAGTATCTCCTCCGCCTTAGCCGAGGGCACTACGACGACTCCGTCCGCGTCTCCGACGACGAGGTCTCCCGGGAGTACGGGAACTCCGCCGCATGCGATAGGGACGTTCACCGACCCCGGAGAAGACTTGAAGCCTCCTTGAGGGGAAACTGCGCGGGCGAACACGGGGAAGGCGTCGCCCGCGAGTTCCAGGCTGTCGCGGACGCCGCCGTCCACGATGATGCCGCCCAGCTTTTTGAGCTGCGCCATATGGTTCATCAGTCCGCCCCACAGTCCGGTGTCCGGGATCGCGCCGGCGTCCACGACCAATATGTCTCCGGGACGCGCCATATCCAGCGCGACATGAAGGGCCAGATTATCGGCGCGGTACGTTTGTACCGTCAATGCGGGACCGCAGAGCCTCATATCCGGGTGAAGCGGCTTGATCATCCACGACATGCATCCGAAACGCCCCCGCGCGTCCCCGATATTCGCCACGGCGAGACCTCTGTACCCCTCTGTGATTTCTTTGGGAATATAATCGCGACATTCATCGACAATGAACACGCAAAAACACCACTCTTTCATCTGAAATACGCTCTGAAATGTTTTCTCGGAACAGTCGGACGTCCTTTATCGCACTATATCCTAAATCGAATCTCGCGTAAAACAAAGAAAATAAGTATATAATATGAGTAAAACCAATATTTAAAAGCCGTGTTCGGCCGGAGGAATCGACGTGATGTCTATCGGAACGGAGACGTTTCTTGCCATTGTCGCCGGCGGAAGCCTGCGGAAGGCAGGTGAGCAATTGAATATAACGCAATCCACAGTGAGCCTTCGTTTGAAAAATTTGGAGTCTGAACTGGGGTGCGTGTTGATCGACCGTCGTCGGGGAGAACGGATGATCGAGCTGACTCCTGCGGGCAAAGCATACCTTCAGTTCGCCGAAAAGATGAGGGATATTTCACAGGGGATGGAGATCGAGGAGTACGCCGGCGGATCGCTCAAGATAGGAGCGGTCGACAGCGTGCATGTGTTTCTTCTTCCTCCCCTTTTCCGAGCGATGCTGACTCGTCGTCCAACCGTAAGGCTCGTTTTGGAAACGCATCAAAGTTGGCAGATTCAGGAATTGATAGAACATCGCTATTTGGATGCGGGATTTGCTATTTCGGTGAAGCGTTCCCCGAATATCGCCGTCGAGCCGCTTCTTTCGGAAGAATATTTTTTGATGCGCCTTCCCCGCGACGGAGAGGATAAAAAGAAAACGGTCCACCCGAGCGATCTGGATCCGCGCGAAGAACTGCATATCAACTGGGGCAGCGGGTATATGCTGTGGCACGATCAGATTTGGAACCCTCTCGAGACGGCGCATATCCAACTGGATACAGTGGCCTGCATTACCAGATTGCTCTTTCGTCCCGAACAGTGGGCGATCGTCGCATCTTCAGTAAAAGACCACTATGGAGATCGCTATCTCTTTCAACGACTCTCCTCTCCGCCGCCGCCGCGGGTCTGTTATCGAATGACTCACCGCCATCCTCGCTTAAGCGCAAGGAAAAGTCTGCAGATTCTCAAGGAGGCGATCGACGAAGTGTTTCCAGCTCCCGGACGATGTGTCCGATGATGTCGGGAACGACGTACATGGAATTTTTCGCGAATATCCTGTATTCTTACGTGAGGACAGCGATCCGTCGAAGTTTCGTCCGATCCCTTCGCGGACTCCGTACAGTTGCAGTATACTCTATCCGACCCTAATCCGAAGGAGATGATGCCATGCGCTCCATCGCACTGCTCGGGAGCCCCAGGAAAAACGGAAACACCGCAGCTCTGCTCGCCTCGTTCCTCGAAGGCGCGGCTTCGAAAGGACACTCGGGGGAGATCGTACACCTCCACGAGAAGAAGATACTTCCGTGTTCGGCGTGCAACGCCTGTAAAACGGAGGGGAAGTGCATTCTCTCCGACGACATGACAGCCCTTTATCC
>LVBO01000286.1 GCA_001604435.1 Synergistales bacterium Syner_01 | reverse complement strand
AAGATGCTCTGTTCCTGCTTCTTCTTCGGACTCTGCGATTCCTCCATCGTCTTTCTGGGCAGCATGCTGCTGGAGAAAGGGCTTGTCCCGTCCTGGTTCGTCTTCGCCATGGCGGGAGGCGCGCTCTTCGTCCGCACCGCAGGAAGAAATCTGTTCAACCGTTACCCGAGAACCGTCTTCGCCGGCCCCTCGTTCCTTCTGATGGCCGCGTGCCTCATCTGGCTTTCCTTCGTCGGTTCGCCCGCCGGGATGCTGCTCTCCGGTTTCCTCTACGGGATAGGCGTCGGGTACGGCTACCCCGCGCACCTGGCGCTCACCGCGGATCTCGCTCCGGCTCGCCTCCGGGCCAAGGCGTCGGCGCTGGTCCACTTTTCCATGGACCTGAGCTGGTTCCTTCTTCCCCTCTACATGGGCTTCGGCTCGACGCTCCTCGGCACGCTTTCGGCATTTCGCCTTTTCGCACTCTTTTGTCTCATCACGGCCGTTGCCATCACCGTCATGTGGCTGCCCGGAAAAGGGCGCGACGCCGGCGGCGTCTCCGCTTAGTTCAAGTCGGGGAAACGAACCGCCGTTCCGTAGGCGATCAGCTCGGCAGCGCCTGTGGAGACGCTCGTCGTGGACAGGCGAAAGCCGATGACGGCGTTCGCCCCCATTTTCTGCGCCATCACGCCGAGGCGCTCCGTTACAAGGTTGACCGCGTCGTCGATCATATCGGTGTACCGGGTCAACTCCCCTCCGACGGTCCAGTTCTTCACGTTCGACGCCACGTCCTGCACCAGCGACTTCGAAAGGCAACAGGAGGCCGAGACGCACCCCAGGTACTCGCACTTCTTGCCCGGAATCACGTCGACCGTGAGCACCGGAATCCCCTTTTTACTCATTCTCTTTTTTCATCCTTTTCTTGCGTCTCCTCTGTCGTGTTGATTTTTCCGCCGCATCATCGGAGGGTGCGGGAGCGATTTCCGACTCCTCGATGATTTCGGGTTCCACCGTAAATGAAGCCGTATCGTCCGTTTTGTTTTCGTCTATTCCGTCTTCATCGGCAAAGACGTCCTTCAGCGCTTTCCGCTCGGCCGTGTCCGTCTCCCGTTCGATCGCATAACGTGAAGGAGGTGTGAAAAAAGCGGCGCGTATCCTCGAAAAAAGGCCGAAGAAGATGCCGCCGAAGAGCAGCAGCACTCCGCCGAGAAGCAGATAACGCACAAGGCCGCCCACCCCCTTGAGAGTATCGTAGAAAAAACGCCCCGCCGGAATCTTCAGTGTGGCTGCCGCGAATCCGACGAGCTCCGGATCCTTCATATCCTCGAAAGGGTATCCCTCGGCCATGCAGGCAATGCTCCGCCGAGCCAGTTTCCTGCCGATTTCTCCCGTAGGTTCTTTCGTATGGATGTCCCACAGTGTAATGCCCCTCTCGCCGGATTGACGGAAAATTTCCAGTAGATCGGCACGTTCCTCGGGACGGACGGGAGCCGCGCTTATCTTGCCGCCGTTCTTTCCGCGAATCTCCGAAATTCTGAGAAGATCGAAGATATCGTCGCTCGACCACGAGGTCCAGAATTCCACGCCGTAGCCGCGGAGAAAGAGGGAGGCGGCTTCGGGAAACGCGATAAGCGACGGCTCAAGAACAACAAGGGGACGCCCGCTCTCGAAGATGACCGCGAGCTTCCTGGAGTCGGGCGCGAGCGCCTGCCACACCTTCAGGAAGACATCCTTCTTGACTGCGATCTTCGCCATCAGGTCCGGAGAAAAACCGTCGAGCGGGACCCCCTCCTGAATCAGGAAGAGCAGCCCGCGCGCCGCGTTCCGGTTGCCGCCGAGTTCCGGAAGGAAGTCGAGGTTTCTGTTCAGTACGCGCCAGTTGACGTCGCTGGTTTTCCACTCGGTGGAGACGTAGTTGTCCACGCCGATCCTGTTGACCGCCTTCAGAAATTCCGCTCCCCACTGCTTGTACAGCTCGATCAACCTGCCGCCGGGGTCCCGCGAGAGCAAGCGAAGATCGTTTCTGTCGGGGGAATCGATGAGGATCGACTCGAAAAACTCGACGGGCTCAAGGGCGAGCGACTGCCCGAACGCGTCCCAAAGAGCGTTGACTTTCTGAAGCAGCAGCTGAAAATCCGCACCCTTTTCGAGTTCCTTGTTCACATAGTTCCGCACATATTCCGACGAGGCGAGCACCTGCGCGCTGTGAATCATCGAGACGGCCTCGGAACGGCAAATCCGCTCCCAGTCGCTCAGCAGCGTACCGATATTCCGCTCCATCTCCTGCTTCATGGAGGGGAGTATGCCGTCGGGACTCGCGTTCCAGACGGATTCCACGGTGACGTCGGCGGTGTACTCGGTAAAAAAGCTCTTCCTCAGCTCCTCTTCGAAGGCTTCTTTTGCCTGCCCCATCTGGATGCCCTCGTACAGAAGGAGACCGACTCCGATGATGGGGATCATCCGCGAGAGCACTTTGCCGCCGATCTTCACCACCGCCAGGTGCATCATCTTCTGAACCAGTTTGCGCCCCATGAGAGTGAGTACGACGCCGCCGATCACGGCCATGCCCGACGAGAGACGCCCCCTGTCGCTTTGCTCCCCCGAGAGGGCGATCGACAGCGCGGCGCGCTCCGTATTGGGCACAGGAATCGCATTGTAAAGAGGAAGCCTGTCCTTGACCGTAGCGACGAAAGGCCTGCGGATTTCCTCCATGGAACGGCGCAGCAACTCCTGACTGCGTTGTTCCAGACTTTCGAGCAGATCCCGCTGGAATTCCTCGTGCACCGTGGAGAGCCTCGGCCCCGCTCGCTTGACGAAGAGGGCGACAACCTCCTCGATATCCTCGTTCAGAAAGACTCCGGCCTTCACCTGCTTCCACCAGATGCCCACGGAACTGTGGTCCTCGGGAAGCGTCGTCTCTTCGAGCGCCTTCTCAACCTTGAAATAGTGCTGTTCGATGATCCTGCGAAGATCGGTGTTCGCCCATTTATTCAGTTCGTTCACAATCTTCGCTCGTTCCGTCCGCACCAGGCTCGGGAGCTTTCCAAGCTCTTCCTCGGCAACGCGGCCGGCCGCCTCGATCTCGAAGAGCTTCCTGGCCAGCTGATCGGAATCTTCGGACTCGCTTCCGGCCGTCTCGGCGGTCACGTCGCCCGAAGACGCCTGAACGACCGCTCCTCTCTCTCCCGTCGCCCCGGGCCCGGCGGGTTCCTCGGCTCCACCCGCGAAGGGGAGGCGAAGGAGCAGCCCCGCGGCGAGCGCACAGCACACGAAAATTTTCTTTCCGACCAACAATGGATATTCCTCCTTCGGCCTGCACACAATAAACCCCGCCTTGAAAAACAGGCGAGGGAGGCGCTGAGAATACGGGCGAATACCCGCGTACACATTCTTTGCGCAGGAGCGCGAAACGTCTCCGCAGGAAGTATGAAGAGTGCGCGTCCTCTTCCTGTACGACGTCCTGTTTCGGACGATTGTACCATATTCTTCACCGGCGTCCGTGCGGCTTCTCTTCTCCGCAAAACCACCGAAATTCAAAGCCGGGGCTGACGGATTCCATGAACGTTCTTGCACGGGCCGTCAAACGAGGATTTCTTTTCGCGGGCCGATGCGCATAAGCACGGCTCGAAAAAAATGCGCGCACCCCTCTTGACAAGACTGTCGGAAATGTTCATAATATATTTATTGAATCAATCAATTAGCCTTGACAAGACGAACCGTACGCCGTATCCTGCTTTTAAAGGAGATGATGCCCTCTCGAGCACTTCCTGAACTGGTTCTCTCCCCCGCCCGCGGGGGTCCGCTTCACAGTTCGCCTCCGAGGCGCCGGAAGTCCTCCCGGACGGAGGACGCGGAGGGGCGTGACGAAGCCCCTCGTCAACATCTTCAAAGGAGTGTGGTTTTTATGAAGAAAATGCTGCTCGCTCTTTTCGCGCTTGTCCTTCTCTTCTCCGCCACAGCCGCTTTCGCGGCGGACATTCTCGTGGGAGTCGCCATGCCCACGCAGTCGCTCCAGCGCTGGAACGAAGACGGCGCGAACATGAAGAAGATCCTCGAAGGAAAAGGATACAAGGTCGATCTTCAGTACGCCGAGAACAACGTGAGCGTCCAGATCTCCCAGCTCGAGAACATGATCACCAAGGGCGTCAAGGTCATGATCATCGCCTCCATCGACGGCTCGGCCCTCTCCGACGTCCTCGCCAAGGCCGCCGAGGCGAAGATTCCCGTCATCGCCTACGACCGTCTTATCCGCCAGTCCCCCAACGTGGACTACTACGCCACGTTCGACAACTTCAAGGTCGGCGTCATCCAGGGCAAGTTCATCGAAGAGAAGCTTGGACTGAAAGACGGCAAGGGGCCCTTCAACATCGAGTTCTTCGGCGGCTCCCCCGACGACAACAACGCATTCTTCTTCAACGGCGGCGCGATGAGCATCCTGCAGCCCTACCTCGACAGCGGCAAGCTCGTCTGCCACTCCGGCCAGACGAAGATGGAGCAGATCGGCATTCTCGCGTGGAAGTCCGAGGACGCCCAGGCCCGCATGGACAACCTCATCTCCAGGTCGTACACCGACAAGAAGCTCGACGCCGTGCTTTCCCCCAACGACTCTCTCGCCTACGGCATCTCCGCCTCTCTTGAGAACAACGGCTACATCCCCGGAAAAGACTGGCCCATCATCACCGGCCAGGACTGCGACCGCGCGAACGTGAAGAACATGATCGCCGGGAAGCAGTCGATGTCCGTCTTCAAGGACACCCGCGCGCTTGCCTCCAAGGTGGCCGAGATGGTCGACGACATCCTTCAGGGGAAGCAGCCCGAAGTGAACGACACGAAGACCTACGACAACGGCATGAAGGTCGTTCCCTCCTACCTGCTGGAGCCCGTCTTCGCCGACGTCAACAACTACAAGGAACTGCTCATCGATTCCGGCTACTACAAGGAAGAGGATCTGAAGTAATCCGGGAACACTCCCGCAGCATATCGTGACGGAGGGGACGGGGCCATTTCGCTCCGTCCCCCTTGAATCAGGAACAGGAGATGAGAGCATGGCCAAAACACTCCTGCGGATGAAGAGCATCACGAAGACATTTCCCGGAGTCCGAGCTCTGAACGATGTCTGTTTCGACGTTGAGGAGGGGGAGATTCACGCGCTCGTCGGAGAGAACGGCGCGGGAAAATCCACCTTGATGAATATTCTTTCCGGAGTCTACCCCATCGGAACGTACGAGGGAGAGATTCTCTTCGACGGAGAAGCTTGCGCATTCCGCACAATCAAGGACAGCGAGAAGATCGGTATCGTCATCATCCATCAGGAACTCGCCCTCGTCCCCTACCTCTCGATCGCCGAGAACGTCTTTCTCGGCAACGAACGGGCCGGAAAGGGCGTCATCGACTGGAGCGAAACCTATGCGCGAACCGCCGACCTCTTAAAGCAAATACGGCTGAACGAAAATCCCGCAACCATCACAAAAGACCTCGGCGTCGGGAAGCAACAGCTCGTGGAGATCGCCAAGGCCATCTCCAAGGACGTGCATCTGCTCATCCTCGACGAACCGACCGCCGCCCTCAACGACGAGGACAGCAACAACCTGCTCGACCTCCTTCTGGATCTGAAGAAGAAGGGCATTACCTCGATCATCATCTCCCATAAACTCAACGAAGTCGAGAAGATCGCCGACCGCATCACGGTCATTCGGGACGGCGCCGTCATCGAAACGCTGGACAACACCGACCGGAACATCAGAGAGGACCGCATCATCAAGGGGATGGTCGGGCGGGAGATCGTCGACCGCTTCCCGAAACGCGCTCCCCAAGATACGGGCGAGGTCGCCCTCGAAGTGCGCGACTGGACTGTCGGCGACCCCCTCTTCTTCGACCGCAAAAAGATCAAAGGCGTCAGCTTCTACGTCCGGAAGGGAGAAGTCGTCGGCCTCGTCGGCCTGATGGGCGCCGGACGCACCGAGCTCGCCATGAGCCTCTTCGGCCGTTCCTACGGCAGCGATTATTCGGGGAGCATCCTCCTGAACGGCGCCCCCGCCGACCTTCGTTCCCCCAAGGAGGCGATCGCCCGCGGCATGGCGTACGTCACCGAGGACCGTAAGTCCGCAGGCCTCATCCTTATCGACGATATCCGCCACAACATCTCCCTCGCCAGCCTCGGCAAACTGAGCGACAAACGGGGCGTCCTCGACGAAAACAAGGAGATCACCGTAGCGGAAGACCTGCGAAAGAAGATGTCCATCAAGACGCCGAGCGTCTTCCAGAAAGTCGGCAATCTCTCGGGAGGCAACCAACAGAAAACCATTCTGGCCCGCTGGCTCTTCGCGAACCCCGACGTGCTGCTGCTCGACGAACCGACGCGCGGCATCGACGTGGGCGCGAAGTACGAGATATACTGCATCATCAACGAACTGGCGGCAATGGGCAAGGCGATCGTCCTGATCTCCTCGGAGATGCCGGAGGTGCTGGGCATGAGCGACCGGATCTACGTAATGAACGAGGGTCGCTTCGTCGGCGAACTCGACCGGGAGAGCGCCTCGCAGGAAGCGATCATGAAGTGTATTATGCAGAGCAATCGGGAGGTGGCCTGATGCGGAAGCTGAAAGAGATGTTCATGATGAACATCCGACAATACGCGATGATGGTGGCGCTCCTCTTCATCGTGCTTCTGTTCCAGTATCTCACGGACGGCGTGCTCCTCCGTCCGCTGAACTTAACGAATATCATCCAGCAGAACGGCTACATCCTCATCCTGGCGATCGGCATGCTGCTCTGCATCCTCACCGGAAACATCGACCTTTCGGTCGGCTCGGTGGCCGCTTTCGTCGGGGCCGTCGGCGGAACCTTGATGACGGTCTGGAAGTGGCCCGTCATCCCCTCTATCCTTGCATGTCTCGTTCTGGGCATCCTGATCGGCTGCTGGCAGGGCTTCTGGATCGCCTATTTCCGCATACCCGCGTTCATCGTCACCTTGGCGGGGATGCTCTGTTTCCGCGGACTCACGCTGGTCATGCTGAAGGGACAGACGCTCGCCCCGATGCCCGACCTCTTCCGGAAACTCTTTACTACGTTCATTCCCGACGTCCTGGGAGGCGAGGGCTTGAACCACACCGCACTGGCGATCGTCGCGGTGCTCCTGTGCGCGTTCGCATTCTTCGAGCTTCGCGATCGTCGCAACAAGAGGGCGTACGGATTCGAGGTCGCTCCGCTCCCCTTCTGGATGTTGAAGATCCTCCTCGTTGCCGCGGTCGTCACGGCCTTTACCTACCAGCTCGCCCGGCACCGGGGAATTCCGATGGTGCTGGTGCTCCTCGGAGCGCTCGTCCTTATCTACAGTTTTATCACCAGAAAGACCGTCTTCGGCCGCCACGTCTACGCATTCGGCGGAAATGAGAAGGCGGCGAAACTCTCGGGTATCGATACGAACAAAGTCTTTTTCCTCGTCTATGCGAACATGGGACTGATGGCGGCGGTCGCCGGACTCGCCTTCATGGGACGCCTCAACGCGGCGTCCCCCGTCGCCGGCGTCAATTTCGAGCTCGACGCCATCGGCGCGTGCTTCATCGGCGGTGCATCCGCCTCCGGAGGCATCGGCACCGTCACGGGCGCCATCATCGGCGGACTGATCATGGGCGTCCTCAACAACGGCATGTCCATCGTGGGCGTCTCCATCGACTGGCAGCAGGTGGTCAAGGGGCTCGTCCTCCTCGCCGCGGTCGCCTTCGACGTCTACACGAAGAAGAAAACCGCGAAGTAACGGACGGAACAGCGGCCCGGAATCTCCTGTTTTTTGAGACTCCGGGCCGCTGTTCCCATCTGAAGGAGGGCTCTCCATGAGCGAGTATCGTTCCCCCGCCCTCACCGCCGAAACGGCAACGAAACTTTTCGGCAGGACGCGATCGGGGGAGAACGTCTTTCTCCATACTGTGAAGAACGGCTCTTTGACTTTGCGATGCATCGATTACGGAGCCGCCGTCGTGTCGCTGGAGACTCCGGACCGCGACGGCGTCCGCGAAAATGTTTTCCTTGGCTACGACACCCTTGCCGAATACGAGACGGATTCCTGCTGGTGCGGTTTGCTCTGCGGGCCGGTGGCGGGGCGCGTCGCGGACGCCTCCTTCGAACTGGAGGGAGTGCGTTGCGAACTTGAAGCCAACGACGGAACGTCATGTCTGCACAGCGGCTCGGCCGGGTTTTCCCATTCCGTCTGGCATGGGGAGACGTTCTCTTCTCCCGGGGAGGCCGGCGTTCGATTCCGTTTCTCGACGCTGCCCGGCCAGTGGGGTTTTCCGGGAGCGCTTGCTATCACGGCGACCTACACGCTCTCCGGGAACTCGCTGACGCTCGCCTGGGAGGCGGAAGCTTCGGCTCCGACACTGCTGGCGCCCGCGTTTCACGGCTATTTCAACCTCGGCGGAAACAAAACGCCCTCCATCGCGGATCATCGTCTTGCGCTCGACGCGGACCGCTTCATGCCTCTGGACGAACGACATCTTCCGAAAATGCCCGAGCCCGTCGAAGGAACCGCCTTCGACTTCCGCGCGCCGCGCTCCGCCGACCATACACCGTGGGCTTCGGAGCGCCAATTGTGCCTCGGCAACGGATACGACCACCCGTTCCTCCTCAACTCGCCGGGAGACCCACGAACGCCCGACATCGTCCTGGAACACCCGGCAAGCGGCCGCCTCATGGAGGTGTATACCGATCAGCCAACCTGCGTCCTCTACACCGGAGGTTCCCTGAACTCGTCGCAACGCTTTTCCGGGGGCAGGCGAGGCGCGCCGGGCCGGGCGCTCGCCTTGGAAACGCAGTGGTACCCGAACGCCCCCGCGCTTCCCGATCTGCCGCAACCCGTGCTCTATCCGGGAGAGAGCTACCGGGCCAGGACGGAGTGGCGTTTCTTTCCGACCACGTAGAGACGGCAAAGACAGCGCAAGGCGGAGAGGCGCAACCCCTCCGCCTTGCCGCCGGCTCGATTTCTTTTCTTCCGCCGCTCCGGCAAGAAGGGCGATTCTTTCACCTACACCATATAATAAACAACCGCCGCCATCTGCAACGCGAGGATCAGCGGAAAACCTATCGTGAAACGCCAATGCTGCGTCTTGTGCCGGAACAGATACATCCCTCCAAGGCCTCCGACCGCTCCCCCGCAAAGCGCGACCAGAAAAAGCGTTCTTTCGGGAACCCGGCGCGCGCCCTTCTGCGCACATCGCTTGTCCCACCACATGATAAGAAAGCCGAAAAGATTGACGATCAATAAAAAATAGAACAGGTATTTCATTCATAAACTCCTTTCCGATGATCGTTTCGAATGGTCTCAAATCAAATCAACGCCGTCAGGATAAGTATGAAATGAGCGTCCGCACTCTATTGTACGGCGAGATGACGAAAACGTCTCTCGTGATTCGACCGAGGGAAAAGATTCCGTCCTTCCGAGACAACGGGAAGGACCGCCCCAAAAGACGATCCTTCCCGTTGTTCAAAGTTCCGGCGGGGCGATATCTCTACCCTCCCATAAGCAAGTTCGGCAGGAATGTCACTATCGCCGGGAAGACGATGATCAACACAAGAGCCAAAATCATAGAACCGATAAAGGGCAGAAGATAGCGGAACGACGAGTCGTACGGGATATCCGCCACCTTGCAGGCGGCCAGCAGGTCGACTCCCAGAGGCGGCGTGTTGGCCCCGATGGCGAGGTTGACGCAGACCATAACGCCCAGATGCACCGGGTCGACCCCCATCTGCGTAAGTATGGGGAAAAAGATAGGTACGACGATGAGCACGATCGCGATGGTCTCCATAAACATGCCCAGCAACAACAACAGCGCGTTGAACATCAGCAGGATCACCCAATAGTTCGTCGAAACGGAGAGCATCGCGTTCGCTACCATTTGCGGAATGTTCTCGGCGGCCAAAACCCAGCCGAAGAGACTTGCCGCGGCGATCAGAAAAAGGACCACGGCGCTCGTGCGCGCCGTCTCCAGGCATATCTCGAAAAAACGCCGCCACGTCAATTTCCTGTAGACGAACATAGAAAGGAGCAGCGCATAAAAAGCAGCCACTCCACCTGCCTCCGTTGCGGTAAAGATTCCCTTCAGGATACCGCCGATGATGATCGCCGGGGTGAGCAGCGGGAGAATCGCGGCCCGGAAAGAGGCGAAGACCTCGCTCCAGGGTGCTTTCTCCAGCCTCGGATAGTCCTCGCGCAGCGAGATGAAATACGACGTGACCATGAGTCCCAGACCTGTCACTATGCCCGGGACAACTCCGCCGAGAAACAGCTTACCTATGGATGTCCCCATGCTAACGCCGAGGATTACCATCACGATGCTCGGAGGAATAATCGTCCCGAGCGCGCCTGAACAGCCAAGAAGCGCAGCGCTGAACGGCTTTTTGTACCCTTGCTGTTTCATTGCCGGGAGCAGGATCGAGCCGATGGCGACCACGTCGGCCACGCCGGACCCCGATATCGCGCCGAAGAGCATGCACGACACCACCATGACCATCGCCAATCCCCCGGGAATGTGTCCCACCATGCTCGAAGCGAAGCGCATGATCCTCGGGGTGATATCCCCCTCCGCCATGAGCGCGCCGGCGAGGACAAAAAGAGGGATGGCAAGCAGCGTGAAGGAATCGACGCCGACGACCATTCGCTGCGCGACGACCAACAGCGGAACCGCCGATTCGAAAAGAAGATAGGCCATCCCCGAGACGGCGATTGAAAAAGCGATGGGGATACCGATGAGAATGCCGCCGAAAAGAACTCCGAGAAGCGTCAGCATAGCATCGGCCTACCCGCGGATCGTCCTGAGAATATCACGGACGAGCACCGGCAACATCAGAACGCACCCGACAGGAAAAGCGAGGTAGAGGATTCCCGCGGGGATCTGCATCGCGGTCGTCCGCATCCTCCATGTCCGTTCAACGACCGTCCATCCGGCATCGACGCCCAGGACGAGGAAGGCCACGAGCACGAGCAGCGTGAACAGACGCAACGCACGTTTTACTCCGTCGGAAGAAAGGCGCCGCACAAGGAGGTCGATCGTCATATGCTCCCCCCTGAACAGCGCCGTCGCGGCGCCGATAAAGGTAATCCAGACGAGAATTGTCTGGGACAGTTCCCCTCCCCACGAAAGCGGCCTGTGAAGGACGTACCTGAAAAATACTTCCAGCAACACCTCCGCAAAGACCGCCACGATCATGACGATCAAAAGAAGGTCGATTCCGCGGAAGACTTTCCCGAGGAGAGTGTTTTTATCGCCGTTCATCGATTGTTATTTCCCGTACTTCCGGACGAGATCCATCAGTTCCTTGCCGAAAACGCCCTCGTACTGAGTCCAAACCCCCTGAACGGCCTTCTGGAAAGCCTCTTTGTCTACTTCGGCGACCTGCATTCCCTTCTCTTTCAGCTTGGCGAGGAACGCCTCTTCCTGTTCGCGCGTCTGACGCCGCTGCTCGTCGCCCCATTTGGCGGCAAGCCGCATCACCGTGGCCCGATCCTCCTTGGAGAGTTTTCCCCAGACGGAGCTGTTCACGCACAGAAGCGCGGAACCCCATATATGGCCTGTGGGCGAAAGGTACTTCTGCACCTCGAAGAAAGAGCTCGAATAGATGATGGCGTACGGATTTTCCTGGCCGTCCACCACGCCCTGCTGCAACGCGGTGTAGAGTTCTCCGAAGTTGATGGGCATCGGAGAAGCGCCGAGGGCGTTGAACGTGTCGAGACGCATCTTGTCGGGTGTGACGCGGATCTTCAGCCCCTTCAGATCCTCCGGTTTCTGAATAGGGCGCTGGTTGTTCGTCATGTGCCGGAAACCGTTCTCCCACCAGGAGAGTCCCACGACCCCCTGCTTCTCCAGAATAGCGAGAAGGTACGCGCCGAGTTCTCCGTCGAGCGCGTTGTAGGCCGCCTCGTGCGTCGGCCAAGCGTATGGAAGCGCCTCGATGCCGAATTTCGGTTCGATGGACTGGAACGAACCGCCGCCGATCAAACCGCCGTCGATCGTCTGCATCACGAGTCCCTCGATCACGTCCTTCTCGTTGCCGAGCTGCGCGCCGGGGAAGACCTCGATAAGCACCCGTCCTTCGGTCGCTGCTTTGACCTCCTCGGCGAAACCGACGAGGCAGACATTCCACGAATGGTCCTGGTTGAGTACATGACCGATCTTGACCGTCGTCTGCGCCGCCGCCGGCGATACGATCCCCGAAACTGCGAAAAGTGCGACCAACAGAGCGATACCTATTCTCTTCACAATAAAACACCTCCATAAGAAATTGTCAGGGTATATAATACCAGAAACGCCCGCCTGAATGGACTCCCGCGTAAGCGAAAAATCACCA
>LVBO01000285.1 GCA_001604435.1 Synergistales bacterium Syner_01 | reverse complement strand
CGCTACGCGATCGAGAGCCGCGAGGCCCAGAGCGCGCTCTTCAACTTGCTGAGCATCGCCGACGAAAACGGCGATCTGGTCCTGAGCAGCCAAGTCCCCTTCAACCGCGTCAACATCGTCTATCGCCCCTTCTTTCTGGCGCATCGCGCAGGGGAGACTGGATTTCTCGTAGGGACGCCCATTCTCGGGACCGCGACCGGCAAGTGGTACATCCCGATGAGCCTGGCCCTGAAAAACGCTGACGGCTCCTTCGGAGGCGTCGTGCTGGCGTCGGTGAATCCGTTCTATTTCTCGGACTTCTACAGCCGCGTACAGTTGGGGAATCAGGGGTTCGTGCTGCTGATCTCCGTTTCCGGCGAGATCCTCGCCGGAGTCATCGAGGGCAGGGAAGTCCCCTTCGGCGCCTCCGTTTCGGCGAGCCGTCTTTTCTCGGCGATGTCCGGATCGGAGGAAGGCGCCCTTAAGGGCATAGGGCTGGCGGACGGAGTCCCTCGCCTGCTTTCCTACCGCGCCGTCAGCCGATACCCTCTCTTCATCGCCGTGGGGCTCGCCGAGGATATCGTCCTTCGAGGATACCGCCAGAGAAGAACGAGCATGATCGCGGGCGTCATTATTTTCAATCTCTTCGTCGCAGGTTTCTTCCTCGCCTTCCGGCGGGTCGCGAACCGCGAACGCAGGGCGGAAGAGCGCTTCCGCGAGACGATCATCAACAGCATGGCCATCCTCGCCGAGCACCGCGACAAAGGGACAGGGGCGCATATCCAGAGAACCAAGGCGTACGTGAAGCTCCTCCTGGAGCGTTCAGGGAGCGACGATCTCTTCCCCCGGAAGGATCTGCCGCTGATATGGCAATCCGCCGCGCTGCACGACATCGGCAAGGTGGGCGTCCCCGACGCCATTCTGCTGAAACCGGGGAGCTTGACGCGGGAAGAGTTCGAAATCGTCATGCAGCACCCGTCGATCGGCGGGGAGGTTCTGGAGAGGACGCAGGAGCTGCTCGGGAAGGACTCTTTTGTCGTCTACGCGCGGGAGATCACCGAGTTCCACCACGAGAAGTGGGACGGCAGCGGATACCCGCGAGGCCTGAAAGGGGAGGAGATTCCGCTGCTCGCCCGTATCATGGCGATAGCGGATGTCTACGACGCCATCGTGACCAGGAGACCCTACAAAGAGCCGCTTGAGCACGGCGAGGCTGTCTCCCTTATACGCGCCGGCGCGGGCGTCCACTTCGATCCTCGCCTTGTGGAGGTCTTTCTCTCCAGCGAGGAGGAGTTCGACGCAATCGCGAAAAAGATACCGGACCCGGACGAATCTGTTGACGAAATGCAGCAATGACATATACTTCCCTGTGACGCGACAGAATCGAAGAAAGAAACAAGGAGGAACAACGCACCGTGATGAAGCGAATACATCTTGCCGTTCTTTTCGCCCTGCTGTGCACTTTTGCGGGGAATGCCGCCGGTGAAGGCGCCGAGTATTCGGATCCTGCGCGCTGGCTTTCGTTGCCGAGCTATACATTGATGGATACCGATGTTTTTTATCTCTACTCTACTGCATGCAGAAAGGGCGAAGATGCGATCCGAGACGTCGACGACCCGTGCATGGCGGAAGGGGCGCAGGAGCTCTTCGAGCGGGAGGCGCCCCTTTTCGAAAAACTGGGGGATATCTACGCTCCCTACTACAGCCAGTCATCGGCCTATCGCAGCTCGCTGCCCCGGGAGACGCGGCGCGAACTCGTACGCGGCGCACCAAGGCGGGACGCTTTCGCGGCCTTCGACTACTATATGGCGCACTACAACCTCGGGCGACCGTTCATTCTCGTCGGAAGCGG
>LVBO01000284.1 GCA_001604435.1 Synergistales bacterium Syner_01 | reverse complement strand
CGTCTCCCGTACCCGCCGCAAGCGGCACCATCGAGATCACCGCCGTCGAAATGGCCATGAAGAGCGTCCTGAGTCGTATCGCGCACGCCTTTTCTATCGCGACGGCTCCCGGTTCGCCCTCTTCAACACGGCGAACCTCGGCGTAGTCGATCACGACGATGGCGTTGTTCACCACCAGGCCGACGAGCATGATCAGTCCGATGAGCGCGAAGAGCGATATGGAGACTCCGGACATCAACATCGACGGGATGACGCCGAGCGCCGCCAACGGAACCGAGAGCGTGATCACGAATGCGAAGAACCACGACTCCAGTATCGCCGCGACGATGATGAAGGTGAGCACGATGGCGATCAACAGGGCCTGGCCGAGTTCGGCGAAGTTCTCCGCCATGAACTCCGCGTCGCCGCCGAACTGGATCTCGTACCCCGGAGGCAGCTCGATCCCCTCGATTGCGCGCCTGGCGTTTTCCGTCGCTTCGCCCACGGTGATATACCGCGAATCGGCTTCCACGGTCACCGCCTTCCGGCGGTCCTTCCTGACAATCTCCGTGGGACCGTCCCGCCACTGCACTTCCGAGAACTCTTTCAGCGGCACGAGCCCGTACTCCGTCATGATGGGCAGCTCCGGCACCTTGAAGATATCCTTCGCGTGCTCCGGATTGATGCGGGCCTTGATATCGTACTCGAAGCCGTCCTGGCGGAACTTGCCCGCGTCCATACCGACGAGATAGCCATAAACCACCTGCGAGAGCGTCGTCATGTTGATGCCGAACTGCGAGAGCCGCCAGCGCACCGGGAGGATTTGCAGCTCCGGCTTCCCCATCTCCACGTCGATCCCCGCGTCGACGATGCCCGGAACGTGCTTTATCCTGTCGCGAAGCGTCTCCGCGATACGATACAACGTCTCCAGTTCTTCTCCCCTGACGATGATCTGAATGGGCTTTCCTCCGCCCATTCCCTTGCGGAATCCGCTGACTGTCGCATCCACTCCGGGCATCGCGTTTACGAAGAGGCGCAACTGGTCGGCCATATCCATAGTGGACGGACGTTCGACATTGTTGTGGAAATACGCCTCGATCGTCGCCTTGTGCGTCCCCTGGTTCCGGCCGGACGCGCCGACTGTCGAAACGATGTACTCCAGCGCCGGAAGCGTGTCTCTGATCCGGTCCTCTATCTCCTTCGCGCGCGCCTGCGTCACCCAAACCGGAGTATTGCTCGGCAGCGTGATGTCGATGGTCATCGCGCCGTCGTCCGTGCGGGGCATGAATTCGGCGCCGATGAAACCGCCCGCCTTGAACACGCCGAATGTGAGCCCGGCGAAGACAAGGATCGTCAGGAACGGATGCCGGATGGCCCTCCGGAGGAAGAAGAGAAAGAGCGTCTCGAAGCCCGAGTAGATCCAGTCCCACCAACCGCAGAGGAAACGCCCCAGGCGCGGGACTCCCGCGTCGGCCTTGAAGCGAGCAGCCATCGAGGGGGTGAGCGTCAGCGAGACCCACAGGGAAAAGAGCGTCGCGTAGACGATCGTCATCGCGTACTGCACAAGGAACTGCCCCGCGATACCGGTCATAATGGCGACAGGAAGGAAGACGCCGAGGTTCGTCGCCGTCCCGGCAAGCACCGAGAGCGATATTTCCACGGTTCCTTTTTCCGCCGCCTCCTCGGGGGAGTACCCCATGTCGCGGTAGCGGAAGATGTTTTCGATGATGAGGATGGCGTTGTTCACCAGGACGCCCATGGATATGGCGAGCCCCAGGGAGCTCATGATGTTCATCGAATACCCGTGCATCACCATCGGGGTGAAGGTCGCGAAGAGCGCGACGGGCATCGCGATGGCGACGATGAAGGTCGCGGAGAATCGTTTCAGGAAGAGATAGAGCACCACCGACGTCAGCAGGATACCGAAACCCATGTCCCGCAGGACGTTCTTCACCGACGCCTCCACGAAGATCGAGTCGTCGTACGGTATCTCCGCCGTGAAATCGGGCATGGTCTTCATCAGCTTGTCAAGCTCCTTCTTCAGGAGCTGGCCCGCCTTCACCACGTCGGAGTTGGGGCGGGGGCTGATACGCAACTGCACCACGGACTGCCCGTTCACACGGGCGATCGAGCGTACGTCCTCCTCGCTGTCCTCGACACGGCCGAGGTCGCGGAGCCGGACGGGGTTCCCCGCAGGCGTGGGAATCATGATGTTCTCCAGCTCGTCCACCTTGTTGAACTCGCCGACGAGGCGAAGCCATGTTTCGTCCTTCGTCTGCGTGATGTAGCCCGAGGGGTTCGTGACGTTGTTCGACGCCACGACCGCCGCAAGCGTCTGGATGCTCACGCCGTACTCGCTGAGCGAGACGGGGTCGAGAAGGATGCGGATTTGCCGGTTCCGGCCTCCGGTGACGTCGGTCTGTCCAACGCCGTCCACTCGCGAGAGGATGGGAACGACCGTGTCTTCGATGATCTTCCGCGCCTCCTTCTCCGGGAGGGAGCTTGTGAAGGAGACGATCATGAAGGGGGACGCGTTGATATCCACCTTGGTGAAGATCGGTTCCTCGACCGCGTCCGGCAGCTTGTTCCGGGCGGCTTTCACCTTGTTGGAGATGTCCACCAGGGCCTGGTCGACGTCCACCTGAACTTCCATCTCAAGGACGACGAACGACATGCCCTCGGCGGAGTAGCTCGTGATCTTGTCCAACCCTTCAAGGTCCGCGATGGCATCCTCGATAGGCTTGGAGACGAGCTGCTCTATCTCATTCGGACTCGCTCCCTTGTAGACGGTCCGAACCACCACGATAGGGATGTCCACCTTGGGCAGCAGCGCGACCGCCAGCTTGTTGTAGCTGCTCACCCCCAGCAACATGAGAACGAGCACCATCGCCCAGGTGAACACCGGACGCTTTATGCAGAAACGTACAAGGCCGCCCATGACTACTTTTCAGCCGTCTTTTCCGCAAT
>LVBO01000283.1 GCA_001604435.1 Synergistales bacterium Syner_01 | reverse complement strand
CCGCAGAGCTCGGTAAAGACGCTCCGGAGGCGCGTGATGAGCCCCCATCGTTCGGAGGCGCGTTTCGCCCGCTTCTCGACGACGCCCATCTCCTTTTCCAGCGAGGCCGCCTCGCTTCTGCGGTCCTCGCGAAGGCGGTTCCACTGCGCGAGCGACTTCTCTCCTTCGCCCCGCTTCCGTTCCAGCACCTCCTTGCGCTCCGCGGTCCTGCGGGCGAAGGCGATGGCGTCCGCGGAGATGTCCGCGCTCATCAGGTGCTCCTCCGTCCACCAAGGACAGAGATCCTCGATATTGCGGAGGAAGCTCCTGTGCGAGGCCGACAGCTCGCGTTCCAGCAGGTTCTTGCGTGCGAGCGCGGCGCGCAGCTGCTCTCCCTCCTGCTCCAGCGCGCGGATCTCCGCTTCGTGCTCCGTGCAGAGGAGCAGCGGGTCGGAGGACAGCGCCGCGGCCTCCTCCTCCTTCGCGCGGATCTCGGATTCAAGGCGGGCGCAGGAGGCTTCAAGGCGTTTCCGCTCGTCTTTCAAGCGCTCCAGCCTGTCGATCCCTCCCTCCGGGAACGGAGGAAGGGCGGAGAGTGCCCCGAGGGCACGCTCGATCTCGCCGAGCGCGACGCGGGGCGCCAGCCCCTTCTCCAGAAGCTCCAGGAAGGAGAGCCTCCGCTGCAGCTCCGCAAGTTCTTCGCGCCGCTGTTCCATCGCGCGCTCCGCCGCGTCCAGCGCATCGCGGCGCTCGCTCCACGAACCGTTTTCCATGCGCAGCGCGCGGATCCGCTCGTCCGTCTCTTTCATCGACGCCAGCAGGCGGTTCACAGCCGAAGCGCCCTTGGCGAGTCCGGGGCGGTAGAGCTCGTTCGCCCGCTCCTCCAAGGAGGAGAGCAGCCTGGGAAGCGACGCCGACCCCAGACCCGAACCGGCGGAGAAGAATCGCGCCGCGATATCGGCCTTGTTCAGCGATTCCATCGACTGCATATCGTTCAGCCCCATCGCGAAGACGCTCTCGTAGACGTCCTTGCCGATGGAGAAGAAGTTCGACGGAAGCGGCACGGCGCTTCCTCCCGACGCCGGAAGGACGTAGTTCTTCTTTCCGTCGAGCGTGAGGACGAACTCCCTGCCGTCCTCCATGCGGACCCTTGCGGAACCGCCGTGCCGCGCGCCGCTCAGCGGCTCGTAGGCGTTCCCCCGCGTGCGCGAGTACTTCTCCCTCGGGAAGAGAATCCGCCGGAAGAAGTTCATCAGCGTGGTCTTTCCGCTCTCGTTCTCGCCGTGAAAGACTGTCAGCCCCTTTGAAAGAGAGGTTCCCGCCCCGGAAAAAATACCGAAGTTCTGTACGAAAAACTCGCCGATCTTCATTCGTCGTCCTCCCCTTCGAGCAGTCCCGCGAGCGCAAGCGACGTCCCCCTGCGCAGCAGCGAGGCGATCTCGTCGTCGGGGAGGGCGTCCACCCTGTCGAACACCTCGCGGGGGAGCTTCTCCCTGACGCCGCTCGCAGCAAGCACTTCCATCAGACCTTCCTTGAGATTACTCCGGCGTTCGAAGGCGGAAACTTCTTTAAGGAAGTCGCCGACGAAATGGTTCCCCGAGGCCAGCGCTTCAAGGTCGAACGGCGACGCGGCGGCGTCGACGACGCTTTCGATGAAGACGAAGTCGCTCCGCCCCTCCTCGCTCTGGTTCAGGCTCTCTACGAGCCCGCCCGGACCGGAGAGGAACCCGGGACGGCGCAGGAGCGCGCTCGGCTTGCCGCGCCCGTCGACGGTCGTCCGGAGGATCACGGGGCGTCCGCCCGCTTCGTTCCGCACTCCGTCCCTGAGACGGTCGAAGGCGGCGAAGAGTTCCTCGTCGCGCTGCATTCCTTCGATGGAGAGAGATTCCTTCCTCCAGCGGACGACGTCGCACGGGATGAACTCCACGCCGCCCCTCCCGCCGGGACGATCGCTACCGGAGCCCAAGGTCGCCGAGAAGACGCCCTTTTTGCCCGTCTCGCCGATATGCCGCCCCTGGATGTTGCCGGGGTAGACGACCAGGGGGTCGTGGCAGAGAATTTCCGCGGAGTGCACGTGCCCCAGCGCCCAGTAGTCCATCCCCGCCGCGCGGAGATCGTCCAGCGAGCAAGGAGCGTAGTTCTCGTGCCCCTTCCTTCCTCCGACGTTGCAGTGAAGCAGGGCGATGTTCACGCCCTCGGTTCGCCGTCCCGCGAAGCCGCGCGCCAGGTTCTCGCGGACGTCGCGCACGGGATAGCTGCACCCGTGCACCGTCCCGACCCGCTCCCCCTTCACCGTCAGCGGCACGGACTCGACCTCCGCCGCGCCGAATCGGTGCGCCAAGGGAGGCAGGTCGCGGTCCAGCTCCCACCCGGAGAGCGGATCGTGGTTCCCGTGCACGATGAACGACGCGATCCCCGCGTCGGAGAGCCGCTTCAGCTGTTCGAGAAAGAAGAGCTGCGCGCGGACGCTTCTGTCCTCGCCGTCGTACACGTCTCCGGAGACCAGGACGAAGTCCGCCTCGTTCCGCAGCGCGCAGTCGACGGCGTTCCTGAAGGCGGAGAAGGAGGCCGCGCGCAAAAAGCTCCCCAGCGACGGGGAGGTTTCCGCAAGCCCGGAGAAGGGGCTGTCGAGATGAAGATCCGCACAATGTATGAATTTCAGCGTGCCGCTGCCCATGAGAGCGCCACTCCTTTCATTCGAAGCGCCGGGGAACGCGTCGGAGCGTCCTCCGGAACCGGTCTGTACCGCGACGCGGTTTTTTCGGGCCGCGGAAAGTTCTCCTACTTTATTCCACCCGCCCTTTCTTTGCAAGGGTATTCAACGCGTATCTTCAAGACGACGGGAGACTTGTCACTTATCGGTGACAATGGGATAATAGCAGCGCGTCGAGTATGATGCACATTCTGTAAAAGGCACATTCAGTTATGGAGGCGTTCGAGAGATGAAGGGATTTGGAGCCGGAGTACGGGCTATTTCATACTACCTTCCGCCGAAGGTGGTGGACAACAAGGCGCTGGTGGAGGAGTTCGGTACATGGACCGAGGAGAAGATCCACCAGAAGACGGGCATCCGGGAGCGCCATATCGTGGAGGGGGAACTCGTCTCCGATCTTGCGACGCGCGCCGGAGAGAAGCTTTTCGAGGAACACGGCGTCGGCAGGGACGAAATAGACTTTTTGCTTCTGTGCACGGAGTGTCCCGACTACTACCTCCCGGCGACCGCCTGCGTGGTGCAGGACAGGCTGGGGCTGAAAAAGTCGACCGGAGCGCTCGACTTCAACCTGGGCTGCTCGGGGTTCGTCTACGGGCTCGCCCTCGCGAAGGGACTGATAGGGACGGGGATTGCGAAGAAGGTGCTCCTGATCACCGCGGACACGCTGTCGCGCACCGTCCACCCGATGGACAAGAGCACGCGGACGATCTTCGGCGACGCAGCGGCGGCGACGCTCGTCGAGGGTTCGGATACGGCGCGTATCGGAGACTTCGTCCTGGGAACCGACGGCTCCGGGATGGACAAGCTGATCGTTCCGGCGGGGGCGTGGGCGGCCCCGCGGACCGCGGAGACGGCGGCCGAGCGGACGAACAAGTGGGGAAACACGCGGAGCGCGGAGAATCTGTACATGAACGGCCCCGAGGTGCTCAAGTTCACAGTGGAGACCGTTCCGGCCGCCGTGCGGCAGGCTCTGGACGCGCACTCGCTGAAGCTGGACGACATCGACCTTTTCGTCTTCCACCAGGCGACGAAGCTGATTCTGGAGCACCTCCGCAAGGAGATCGGCATTCCGGAGGAGAAGTTCTACACAAACATCGAAAACAAGGGCAACACGGTGAGCGCGACCATTCCGATGGCCCTCCGCGACGCGGCCGACGAGGGGAGATTGCGCCCCGGCGACAGGGTCATGCTCGTCGGGTTCGGCGTCGGCTTTTCCTGGGGAGCGACGATTCTCCGCTGGTAAAGAATACCGCCGCAATATTATTCCTTTTTTGTGATACACTAAAGGCGGGGAGCAAATCCCCGCCTTTATCGTGACAAAAGGGGATGAGAGCATGAGCGGTTTTGCCCTGAGAAAGTTCGTCGCCCCTGAAATACTCTTCGGCGGAGGGGCGCTCTCCCTCGCGGGTCAATACGCCCGGAACCTCGGCGGCGGCAGGGTTTTCGTCGCAACGGACCCGGGAGTCATCGAGGCCGGTTGGCTCGAACCCGTCCTTGAAAGCCTCGATCAGGAGGATCTGGAGTACACCGTTTTTTCCGATATCCGCCCGAATCCCACGGCCTCCATGGTCATGGCGGGAGCGCGCGTCTTCGCCGATGAGCGGTGCGACCTCATCCTGGCCTTGGGAGGCGGAAGCTCGATGGACTGTGCGAAAGCGGTGGGGGCTGTCCACGCGAACGGCGCCCACGTGCGCGAGTTCGTCGGCGTCGACCGGATACCGCTCCCCTGCCCACCGGTCATCTGCATCCCCACGACCGCCGGGAGCGCGGCCGACGTCTCCCAGTTCTCCATCATCAAGAACGAGGGAACGAAGGTGAAGAACGCCATCGTCAGCAAGTCCATCGTCCCCGACGTCGCGCTCGTCGACCCAGAGACCACGCTCACGATGGACCGCAACCTCACCGCGGCCACCGGCCTGGACGCGCTGACGCACGCCGTCGAGGCCTACGTTTCGCGTGCTTCGTCCGATCTTACCGACCTGCACGCCCTCCAGGCCATCCGCCTCGTGGGCGAATTCCTTCCCAAAGCTCTGGACAACCTCTCCGACATCGACTCCCGGACCGGCATGATGCTCGCCAGCCTGCACGCCGGACTCGCTTTCTCCAACGCCAGCCTCGGCGTCGTCCACGCCCTCTCCCACAGCCTCGGCGGCCTTCTCGACCTCCCGCACGGGGAGTGCAACTCGCTGCTGCTCCGATGGGGCGTGGAGGCGAACTTCTCCGCGGCGCCGGAGCGGTATACGCGGATCCTGGAGGCTCTCGGGGGAAGCGCCTCGTCTCCTGACCCGATGAAGGAACTCCTCGACCGGTTGGACGCCCTCCGGTCAAGTGCCGGGATTCCCGGCAGGCTCCGCGACCTGGGGCTCGGCGAGGAACAGCTCCCCGCCCTGGCGAAGGCCGGCGAGGAGGACCCGTGCATGTTGACGAACCCGCTTCCCTTCAACCATGAGGAACTGGAGGCGCTGCTTCGCAATGCCTATTGACGGCAACGACGATCAGTTTCTCGCCCTGATGGGGCTCGGCGCCAAATCGGGGAAAAAGAGCCACTACCCCGAGCTGAAGCGCCGCCTCTCCGAGCTGGAGCGAATGCGCGACCTGCTGGACCAGGCGCGCGACGCGATCTTTCTTCTCTCGCTTCCGGAGGAGATCGTGGAGTACCAGAACGAAGCGGCACTCGGCCTCCTCGGGCTTGTCCGCACCCCGGAGAAGCGCCTTTTACAGGAGTGCCTCAAAACGTCGCAGGGCGCATCTCTGTCGCTCTTCTCGCTCTTTCCCTCTCTCTCCTCGGAGGAGCAGCGCAAAATAGTCCCCCTGCTCACCCGGAACGGAACGCGCCGCTTCGAGGCCTCTTTTCAGGCCGCCGTGGAGGGGGGGCGCACGTCGGGCATTCTCATTCTCCGGGACCAGGAGGAGCGCATCGCCATCCAGGAGCAGCTCGCCGCGTCGCTGAAGGCGGTCGAGGAGGCGCGGATGAAGACGGTCAGGCTTACCGCCGCGATGGTGGAGATGAAAGACTCGTACACGGGGAAAAACCAGCGCCAGTCGGCCCGCCTGGCGCATGAAATCGGCCTGCGGCTCGAACTGCCGAAACCCGGGATCGACGATCTCGTCATCGCCGCCCTTCTTCACGACGTGGGGATGATGGGCGTTCCCACGGAAATTCTCTGCATCCCCGGCCCGCTCCGGCCCGTCGACAGGCGGCTGATGCAGGAACACGCCGCCATCGGAAGGGATATTTTGGCGAGGGAAGGCTTTCCGGAGTCGATATCGCTCGCCGTGCTCCATCACCACGAACGGATGGACGGCAGCGGATATCCGGACGGTCTGAAGGGCGAGGCAATTCCGCTCTTCGCACGCATCGTCGGCGTGGCGGACGTGGTGGAGGCGATGCTGAGCCATCGTCCGTACCGGCCCGCGCACTCGCGGGAAGAGGTGCTCCGAGAGTTGGAGGAGCATCGGGGCACGCTTTACGACAGCCGTACGGCGGAAATCTGCATCTCCTTGCTCATGGAAGGCTTCTCCGTCGCGGAGGATGCCGGAAGCAGCGACTGAACGAAGGAGGAGCCCCATGGGAGTCCCCTCTTCGTTCAGTCGTTAATAAGCTTAGTGCGCAGCCACGTTGAAGACGAGATCGAGCCGGGTGAGCTTGAAGAGCTCCTCGACCATGCCGCGAAGGCCGGTGATCGTCATCTTGCCGCCCTTCTGAAGGCAGCGCTTGTGTATCGAGATGAGCACGCCGAGGCCGGAGCTGTCGACGTAATCCAAACCCGCGAGATCCAGCGTCAGGTTGTAGACGCCTTCGTCGAGAAGCGCTATCAGCTTCTCCCGCACCGATGCGGAATCCTCCACGTACATACTTCCGGCAATGCTGATCCGAGCTCCGTTCCCGCTCCTGCTGACATCGATTTTCATGGACGCTCCTCCTATGCATATATATCGAGACATCTTGTCCAACTCCGACACTGCGTACAAGCACATTCTCTCTACGAAGATGCAGGCTCCATTATACGACAGCCGGCACGTTCGTCCACCCCTCTTCGTCTTTTTCGACACGGAACCGCTCCGTCATCCGCCTGAGATCCTCCGAAGTCTCGCTGACCTCCTGCGAGCCGGTCGTCCGGATGATCTTCCGGATGTCTTCGATCGAGCCGCCGATCGCTTTCCGGATACGCTCCAGCGCGTCTCCGGCGACGTGCGCTATCGACACGCCCTCCTCGACGCCCTCGCGGCTCTTCCGCATCGACGACACCGCCGAACGGGTTCCGTCGAGGATCTTCGACACGAGTTCGGCGACTTCGCGCGCCCCCTGCTGCGACTGCTCGGCCAACTTGCGGACCTCCTCGGCCACCACGGCGAAGCCTCGTCCCGCCTCCCCGGCGCGCGCGGCTTCGATGGCCGCGTTCAACGCAAGGAGGTTCGTCTGGTCCGCAAGGCCGGTGATGGTGTCGCCCACCACGCCGATACGCTGCGAGTAGGCGTCCAGCTGCGTCAGCAGCTCCTCCGTCTCCTGCACCGCCCCCTTGATGCTCGCCATGTGCTCCACCGTCTTCGTCACGGTCTCGTACCCCTGGTCCGCCGCTTCGGCCATGCTCGTGGAGTTCTTGTCGGCGTTCGCGGCCAGGCTCTGCGCGATCTGGATGAGACTGCTCATCTCCAGCATCACCTTCGACGACTCGACGGCGTTCTCGCGGCCTCCCCGCGTCTGTTCGGCGAGCTTCGCGTTGCTCTCGGCCACTTCGTTCGTGGTGCTCGTGACCTCCTCGGTGGAGGCGGCCGTCTCCTCGGAGATGGCGGAGAGATGCACCGACTTCCGCTTCAGCTCGCGGATCATGCCGCGCTGGGATTCGACCATCTCGGCGAGCGCGTCGGCCATCATCCCCAGCTCGTCGCGATTGACGATGCGGAAGTCTTCTCGTTCGATGGTGAAGTCGCCGTCGCGCGCACGGGCGGCCAGCTCCGCCACGCGCTTCAGCGGAACGACGAGGCTGCG
>LVBO01000282.1 GCA_001604435.1 Synergistales bacterium Syner_01 | reverse complement strand
GAACGGGCGATGTACACGTCGGCGCTCTCGCCGTGCTCCGTCTCGAAGGACGCCCGTAAGGAATGCGCGGCTTGGGAAATCTCCGCCCCGCCCCGCGTCGCCTCCTCCACAAGACGATGCGCCTCGCGGTCTCCTTCGAGCAGCTTGACCCCGAGCCATCGCGGGGGATACGCCGCAAGCGCATCTTCTTCGCCTGACAGCATTCCGGAAAGTTTGCGCAACGCGTCTTCAAGCGCCGGATACTCGAGAACGGGCACATACGCCCCGGTATTTTCGGAGAGCGATACGGCCTCGACGGCGTCGCGAAGGGCTTCTTTCCCGCCGCCGGTCTTCATGACGGTGGGGACGACCGGAACGCCGAGGTAGCGCGACAATCCCTGAACGTCGATAGTCAGCCCGGCGTCCTCCGCCGCGTCCATCATGTTCAGGTTCATAACGACGGGAACGCGCATCTCCAGAAGCTGGAACGTAAGGTAGAGGCTCCGTTGGAGGTTCGACGCGTCAAGGACGTTGACGACGACGGAGGGGTTTTCGTGCAGCAGAAAGTCCCGCGATACCCGCTCCTCGGGAGAGTACGACGTCAGACTGTACGTCCCGGGAAGGTCCACGACTTCCACGTTCATTCCCTTTCTTGCATACCATCCGGTCATCTTCTCCACGGTAACCCCCGGATAGTTCGCGACATACTGCTTGGCTCCCGTAAGCCCGTTGAAAACAGTCGACTTGCCGCAGTTGGGCTGTCCGGCAAGAGCGATCTTCACCCTCTTCATCTTGCCGCGCACACCTCCACGAAACGAGCCTCTTCATGGCGAATGCTCACATACGAGCCGTCCGCCTCCACCTCCATCGGGTCCTCCAGCGGAGCGTTCCGGATCACACGTATCTCCACGCCGGGGTAGAGCCCCATATCCAT
>LVBO01000281.1 GCA_001604435.1 Synergistales bacterium Syner_01 | reverse complement strand
CTCCAGCGGAGCGTTCCGGATCACACGTATCTCCACGCCGGGGTAGAGCCCCATATCCATCAGCCGCTGCGCCAGAACGCCTCTGGCCGTCACTTTCTCCATTCTGCCTGATTCTCCCGGACAGAGCTCTTCAAGAGTCATGCGCGTATCGCTCCTTTATCCGCCCTCTCGGCCGACCGTGTTAGCAATAGCTAACTTCTTTGCGGCTAAAAACCCTCTCCCCGCACTCGCGAAGCGCTTGATTCAAAGACCAAAACCCGTACTTGGGAATTTCGCGTGCCAGGGAGGCGCAGAAGGCGTTAGTTAGATTTATAACACACTCGGGAGTCTACTCCTACTCCTTGCATGTGTCAAGCGATGAATTCGAAAATCGCCGTCGCATTTCCCGAAGCGCTTTCATTCCAGCACACGCGCTCCGGCGTGCTCCACAGCCTGCGCGAGCGCGCTGACGCTCGACCCGGCGAGCATGAAGACGGGCTTCCCGTACTTCTTGCCGAGATTCTTCACGACGCCGCACGCCGTGTGGCTGTTGCAGTTCACCGGGCAGAGCACCATATCGGCTCTGCGGATGACGCCTTCAAGTTCGCGCGATCCGTTGCGCATGTAACCGTCGTGATACTCGAAGACGCCGCCACGAGTCTCGACGACTTCGCGGTAACGGTTCTCCATCTTGGTGATGCCTCCCACCATGAGCACCCGCTTTTGACAGAGATCGCAGGCGGCGCACGAGCGTCCGCATCCGGAACACGTCCCGCCGGAGGCGGAACAGACCTCAAGGATGGTTCGTACTTTTTCAGCGCGTTTCTTCGGCATGTCGCTTCCTCCTCGTTCATTTTATGTTAGCTCCATCTAACATAAAAGATTCTACTTGATTTTCGCTCTCTGTCAAGAGGGATGTACACTGCACAGATCTCCTTCGTTATTCTCGCCGCTTTCATCGCATCGGGGATGACGCAACGTTCAACGAACCGCATCCCCCGAGAAACCGCCCGCGAATCGCTTTGCAGGCGACCGCGGGCGGGTGGAGCGGATATGGCGTATTCGGCCTTGTTTGCTGCTTTTGAAAAAACGCTAACGGAGCGCGAACCCGGCCTTCTCTTTCACGACGGTAAACTCCGAGAGCAGCGCCTCGATCTTTTCGGCGTTCGCCAGAAGCTCCTGCGCCTCGGCGGCGAGATCCTGAGAGGCCTTCACGGTCTCCCCGGATGCGCTCCGAATGATATGGAGCGCATCCATGACTTCGCTCGTCGAACGGGTCACCTGTTCGACGCCCGCCGTCATCTCCTGTGCCGAGGCGGCCTGCTCTTCCGCCGCGGCGGCGATCCCCTGCACGGCGTCGCTTGTTCTCGCGATCTGTTCCATCGCCTTCCGAAGCTCCGCAAGGGCTTCCTCCGCCGAGGAGACCGTCTGTATCATGATTTCCTCGGCCTCGCCGGTGACGACGAGAGAGCTCTTCGCTCCCGCCTGAAGCCCCGCGATGAGCTTTTGCACCTCCTGAGCCGCATGGCCGGACTGCTCGGCCAGCTTGCGCACCTCGTCCGCCACCACGGCGAACCCGCGGCCGTGTTCCCCGGCGCGCGCCGCCTCGATGGCCGCGTTCAGCGCCAGCAGATTCGTCTGATCCGCGATGGACGTAATGGTTGCGACGAAGCCGGAGATGGACTCCACCGAACGGGAGACGTTCTCCATCTCTCTCGCCGTCTGGTTGACTTTGCGGCCGCCCTCGCGGATGAGGGCAATGGAGCGCTCCACCTCTCCGACGGCGCGTTCGCTGATCTCCTTCGTCCGTCCCGCAGCCTCGGCGCCCTCCTCCGAGGAACGAGCCGCCGCGGAGGCGCTCTCCGCGACCTCGTGGACGCCCGCCCCCGTCTCCTCAAGCGCGGAAGCGCTGTGCTCCGAGAGGGCGCTCGCGCGCTCGACGGAGGCTCCTATCTCTTCCATCGACGCAAGGCTCTCCTCGGAGAGCGCTGCGAGCGCCTGCGCCCGCTGGGCGGCGCCCTGCGCATCCTCGCGGAGCTCCCCGATGACCGTAGAGAGTTTTTCCATCATCGAACCGAGCGCGTCCGCTATGTCGCCGATCTCGTCCCGCGAGCGGATGCCGAAGTCTTCGCGGGTGTAGCAGAGTATCCCGGTTTCAGCTTCCT
>LVBO01000280.1 GCA_001604435.1 Synergistales bacterium Syner_01 | reverse complement strand
CTCGTTTCTTTTCTCGAGTATATCGTTCCCCTGTATCTCCGTTCCGGAAAAGCGCATTTGCATATCGGCGTCGGCTGCACAGGAGGACGACATCGCTCGGTTGCCGTTGCGGAACGCCTCCACGCTCATTTCAGGGAATATGCCGGCGGGTGTATTCTGCGTCATCGGGATATCGACAAAGAGCAGGGGTGGTGATCATGGACCTGTTGATAAGTTATGGACTAGGTCTTTTCACCGCAACGCTTCTCGTCTTCCTTTTTCGTCTGAGAGACTCCGGCCGTGCAGGCGATCTTCTTCCGCGCGCATCGCGGGAACGCAGGACGGCGTTGTCCAAAGCTATCGAATATCGCCTTTCTATGGGACCGTTTGTTGCGGCGCTCGGCGGAGGGACCGGGCTTTCAACCCTTCTGAGAGGGCTAAAAAGCTTTACCCGTAATATTGTGGCAGTCGTTACAGTAACGGACGAAGGCGGCAGTTCCGGAAAACTCCGCGAAGAGTGGGGGGTTCTTCCCCCGGGCGACGTCCGCAACTGCATAGTTGCCCTTGCCGAAAACGACAACGCGTTGAAGCGCCTTCTCGATTTTCGATTTGATCGCGGCGGCTTGGCGGGGCACAGCCTCGGGAACCTGATGCTGCTCGCGATCTCCGAGCAGTTCGGCGACTTCCGTCTCGCGGTCGAAGAAATGAATCATCTGCTCGCTATTCGCGGCAGAGTGCTGCCTGTTACCACCGAATCGGTCTCCATCGTCGCCGAGACCCGGGACGGTTCGCGCATCCGGGGAGAACTCTCCGTGTCCGAACATGGATCCCAGATTCACAAAATCTGGCTTGAACCAAGGGATGCAAAACCGCTTAAAGAAGTCCTTCTGTCGCTTGATGAAGCGGACATCATTGTTCTTGGTCCGGGAAGTCTCTTCACCAGTATCATCCCGAATCTTCTCATCCGAAAAGTAGCGGAAAGGCTGCGCCAGAGCGAAGCCCCGAAAGTCTACATTGCGAACCTTATGACACAACCGCAGGAAACACAGGGATTCAGCATTCTTGATCATGTCCGCTGGATTAGCGCGGCCATGGGGATGTCGCCCGATTATATACTGGTGAACGAGGGTGTAATACCCGCTCCTTTGGAAGAAAAATATCGCCTCGACGGCGCCGAACCTCTTTATATAACGGAAGAGGAGGAGTGGGAGCTTGAAAAGATGGGATGCAAGATCCTTCGGGGAGACTTCGTTCGGATAATGGATGGCAATGTGGTGCGGCACAACGGACAAGCGCTCTCCGAAATTCTGATTCGTCTGTGCCGGGAACTGGATGAGTGAAAAAAAAGATGGATAGCCGCTCAACGCTGACGTCAAGCATGTGGGACGAATGGACATCGGCTCCGATCGCTTCCGGTCGCGCTGCCGAGGACGAAATCAGAGGGATAGTCTCCGGTCTTTCGGAAGTGGCCTCCCACGAAGCCGAAACTATTTTTTCGAGCGGCCGACTATGGATGTTTCGACGCCTTCGAATGCTGTGGGGTGAATGGGAAAGCGTGCGGGACTACGAATTCGCTTCACTCCTCAATATTCCGCGTTCAATGAAGGGACGTGTTTTTTTC